>JAVHPR010000342.1:0-1942 GCA_036170695.1 Bacteroidia bacterium | reverse complement strand
TAAGGAGCTAAGATACTATTTTTTTACATGTCTAAAGCAGATAAGCAATTTAAATTATTTTCATGAGTTCTTTCATTATGAGTGTCATCTTTTTTTCGGACAGGGCAGCAACATCCTGCACTTCCTTATGTGTTACCTGAACAATTTTTCCCGGAACACCCAAATCGGTAATGATAGACATTGCGAAACATGGTATACCCATATGACGCGCAACAATTATCTCGGGTACTGTACTCATACCAACAGCATCAGCTCCAACCGAAAAAACATATTTGTATTCGGCAGGAGTTTCAAATGTGGGGCCACTAAGTCCGGCATATATTCCTTCCTGCACATTAATATTGTTTGCAGAGGCTACTTGTTTTGCTTTCTCAATAAGTCCTTTATCATAAGCTTCACTCATATCAGGGAAGCGGGGTCCCAGTTCAGGGTAATTTTTTCCTATCAGAGGGTTGGAAGGAAATAAATTAATATGGTCATTGATGATCATCAAATCACCAATTTCAAAATTGGGATTGACACCTCCGGAAGCATTGGAAACAAAGAGCTTTTGAATGCCCAGGAATTTCATTACTCTAACAGGAAATGTTACCTGCTGTAAGTTATATCCTTCGTAATAATGAAAACGGCCCTGCATAGCTACCACATTTTTGCCACCGAGTTCACCAAAAATTAATTTCCCCGAGTGACCTTCTACGGTTGATACAGGAAAATTTGGAATATCTTCATACGGAATAATGTGTTTAATATTTATTTCTTTTACTAAACCTCCAAGTCCGGTACCTAAAATAATTCCTATTTCGGGTTGAATTGAAATTTTATTTTGAATAAACGTTGTTGAGTTTTTGATTTGTTCTAACATAATGTATTATTTGTTCGTTAAATTCGTTTTTGTTTGGTTCGTAAAAATCAATTTCTATCGGCATATAAAAAAGTGGCAGCTGGCTTAAAATATCCGAAAATTCAGGGCTTTTCAATCGCATTGCATCTTTTTCAGTCGTTACTATTATTTTATTTGAGGATGCAATATTATCAAATTTTTTTTTAACATCATCCAAATCATTTTTTGTAAAAATATGATGGTCGGGAAACTTAACAGGGATAGTTGTTTTAACTTTGTCTTTTAAATAATATTCCAAAGGTAAGGTGTTAGCGATACCAGTAAGTAGCACAACGGAATAATTTCGTTCAAAATAATATGCTTTACTAAATGGATTCATGATTTCACCCTGCAAAGGGAGGAATTCACCATATTTTATAGTTGAAAAATAAATGCTCTGATGCGGTAAAGGGTTAATTTCCTTTATCAAACGTTTGCGTTCAATTGGTAAAAGCACTTCAGGGCATTTGGTAACGATAATTATATCGGCACGCTTTATCCCCGAACGAAACTCACGTAAACTCCCTGAAGGCACTACAAAATCATTCAAATACAATTTGCTGAAGTCGGTTAAAACAATTGATAGTCCAGGTTTTATGGATCGATGTTGAAAGGCGTCATCAAGTAAAATTGTTTGGATGGTAGGAAATAGTGTCAGAATTTTTTTTACTCCCCTCACCCTTTTTCCGTCAACAGCAATAGGAACATTGTTAAATTTTTTTGAAAACTGAAGTGGTTCGTCCCCAATATCGGAAGCGGTAGATTTCGGGTCTGCCAAAACAAAACCTTTTGTTTTTCTTCCATAGCCTCTACTTAATGTCGCAATATAAAATTCAGGGCTTAGGAGGCGAATCAAATATTCAATATGGGGTGATTTACCCGTTCCTCCAACACAAAGATTTCCGACAGATATAGTAGGAACCTTAAATTTGGTGGAAGGGAAAATGCCCCAGTCGAATAATTTGTTTCGCAATAATAGCAAAACCCCATAAACGATTGAAAAAGGGAATAATATAAATTGCTTATCTGCTTTAGACATGCTGTCTTTTATTGTTTTGTAAT
>JAVHPR010000341.1:0-10038 GCA_036170695.1 Bacteroidia bacterium | reverse complement strand
TGGAATTATACTATTAAGCCAATATTGTAAAAGTTATTTTGTCCCAATTCCTTAAAGCGCAAAGAGAAACTATTATTACAGGGAAGGTTACTGAAATATCAACCAGTAGAGGCATACCGTTTGTTAACATTTTTTTTAAAGGAACGCTTACGGGTACAACTACTGATTTTGAGGGAAATTATACTATCAAAACATTAAAACCCAATGATTCCATTTACATTTCCCAATTAGGTTTTCAGTCAAAATCCAAAATTGTAAAAAAGGGGCAGACTCAAATTATTAATTTCCAATTAAGTCCTGAAGCTCTTAACCTAAGAACGATTGAAGTGCGTCCCGGCATAAATCCAGCTATACGTATTATAAAAAAAGCAATTGAAAACAAAGCAAAATACAATCGGGAAAATCTTGAATCAGTACAATTTGTAAGTTATACAAAACAAGAAGCAGAGGTTGATAATATAACAGACAAAATGCGAAGACGAAAGCTTTTTCGTCCTGTCATAGCCATGTGGGACAGCCTTGATCATAAATCGGGAGAGGAAATCGGATCAAATTTACCGGTTGCGATGAGCGAAGTAATTTCAGAAGTTTATTATCACAAAGAAGGTGAAAAAAAACGTGAAAACGTAAATGCTATTCTCGTCAAATTTGTAGGAATGAAAGATGGCAGAGCCGTTTCACAACTTACAGGAATGGACTTTCAAAATTATAATTTTTGTAATAACAATGTAGCCATCATGGGAAAGGATTTTCTTTCTCCAATTGCAGATAATGCAATCCTGTTTTATAATTATTATTTGATCGACAGCATGTTTATTGACAGCACGAAGTGTTTCCGTATCGATGCACGTCCTAAAAACAAAAAAGATCTGGCCTATTCAGGCACCTTATGGATAACCGACTCCTCCTTTGCAATCAAGCAATTGGATTTAGAGATCACAAAAGACGCAAATTTCAATTTAGTTGATCGGGCCAGTATTCAACAATTACTGATCCCGACAAGTGAGGGTCCTTGGGTTCCTTCGCAAACTCGAGTAATGGTAGATTATACAAACATTACAAAAAAGTTTGTAAGCATGATAGTGCATATTTACAATTACAATCGATATTTTATTGTAAACAAACCAAAGGAAAAAATATTTTATGATACTCCCGTACAATTTTCAGAAGATGCAATTACAAAGGATTCATCCTATTGGTCACAAAACCGTTCGAATAAATTAACAGCAAGTGAAATTCAGTCGTACAATATGATTGATACAATGCGCAATATCCCATTTGTTAAAAAATCAGTGAATTTATTATACTTTTTAGCGTCGGGATATAAAGATATTGGACCTATTGATATTGGGCATTATACACAAATTTATGCATACAACCAATATGAAGGAACGCGCTTGCGCCTTGGTTTCCGGTCCAATGTATCCTTTAGCAAAAACTGGATAATACGTGGGTATGGTGCTTACGGCTTCCGGGATAAAAAATTCAAATATAATCTGCAACTCGAACGAATTATAACACATTATCCATGGAGTAAAGCAGGCATTCAATATCGTGATGACATTGATCAAATAGGCACTAATTATGATTTTTCCCGCAATATGAATTTATCGCAACCACCAAATTACCTGTTCAGCACGTTTTCCCAAATTGGGAACATTTCAAAATTAGTTCGTAAACAAGAAAGACGCATTTGGTATGAAAAATATTTTAATGCCGGTATCTCTGCAAAACTTACTTTTCAAAACATTGAAACTACTCCCCTCTTTCCAGTTACTTTTGGTGACCAGTTTACTCTTTTCCAGCAACGCAACTATACCATCACCGAAGTTTTATTAGAATCCCGCCTTTCAGCTAAAGAGCTTTTTATACAAAATGGAACCGAACGAATTAGTTTTGGCAATAACAAATCACCAATTGTAACTATCAGCTATATCCTCGGAATAAAGCATTTCTTAGAAGGAGATTTTAATTATCAAAAAGCAAATATTTCTGTCTCTAATCGCTTTAAAATGTCAATTCTTGGTTTTTCGCAAGTCCTGGTAAAAGCAGGGAAAGTATTTTCACAAATACCATATACTTTGCTTGAAATACCTCGCGGAAATGAAACATTTTTTTACGCCAACAATGGCTTTAATCAAATGAATTATTTTGAGTTTGTATGCGATCAATATCTGGAAGCCCATTGGCATCATCATTTCATGGGATTATTCTTTAACCGTGTTCCATTAATAAAAAAAATGAATCTTCGCGAGGAAATTGGCCTTGACATGATTTATGGTACATTGAGCCAGAAGAATAGAAGTTTCAATAGCAATAATACTTTTACGGTAATGAATAACATTCCCTATTGTGAAGCAAATATCAGTATCGAAAATATCTTAGATGTTATTAAAATAGATTTTATTTATCGCCTAACTTATAACGATAAACAATATAAAATTAATTACGAAACAGCCAGTGCTGGCAATAAGATAAGCAATTGGGGCATTAAAGTTGGATTACAATTTGCATTTTAATGGGATTATTTATGCGAATAAAAGATTGTATTTCCTCAAATCGTGCTGTCACCCTGAGCCTGTCGAAGGGGGTGCGATGGCTTGCCCACATACTTCGACAAGCTCAGTATGACCTGGCACACTATATTTATTTAAACCCATAATTCGCATTAATAATTTTTAAAACACAATCAAAAAAATGAATCAATTCAACAAAGACTTCTGGACAGGTCGATATCAAAACAAGGAAACAGGCTGGGACCTTGGCAAACCATCAACCCCACTAAAAGAATACATTGATCAACTACAAAATAAAAAAATAAACATTTTGATTCCTGGTGCCGGAAATGGTTATGAGGCGGAATATCTCTATAACAAAGGGTTTGAAAATGTCACAGTAATTGATATTGTGGATGAACCTTTACACAACCTACAAAAACGAATTCCGGATTTTCCAAAAGAAAATTTAATTTTTGCTGATTTTTTTGAACATAGTGGAAGTTACGATTTAATACTTGAGCAAACTTTTTTTTGTGCGCTCCCCCCCACGTTACGAAGTAACTATGTAGAAAAAATGTATGAACTTTTAAAACCAACAGGTAAATTAGTTGGTGTACTTTTTACAGCTCCGTTAAATACAGAAATGCCTCCTTTTGCCATCCCTGAGGCAGAATACCTCAAATTATTCAGTCCGAAATTTAATTTTAAAATAGTTGAAACCTGTTATAATTCAATTAAGCCAAGAGCCGGAAGAGAGTTGTTTGTTAATCTTGAAAAAAAATAAATGTAGCAATAACATTTACGAATTTGAACGTAATAAACTGCTATTCTCCTATAAACAGCGGTTTCCGTTTTTCAAAAAAAGCTTTTACTCCTTCATTAAAATCATGGGTTGAAACGGCCTGTACTTGCATATCCGCTTCGCATTCCAATTGTTGTGCCAAGGTATTATTCATTGATTGATTTAACATTCGTTTGGTAAAACCAAGAGCTTTTGTTGGAAGTTCAGCAAGTGTTTTAGCTATTATCATTGCACCTTCCTGCAATTTATCCTCTTCAACTACTTTATAAATCATTCCCATTTTTTCTGCTTCGATGGCGGGAATTTTATCTCCTAACATCATTAAGGCAGAAGCTTTTCCAAACCCTATCAATCGAGGTAAAAAAAAGGAACCACCATTATCGGGAACCAATCCAATCTTACTGAATGCCTGTATGAATGCCACAGAAGTAGCCGCTATTACAACATCACAAGCCAAAGCAATATTTGCGCCAGCTCCTGCCGCAACACCATTTACCGCGCATATCACAGGCTTTTCGATGCCACGTATTTTCAAAACAATAGGATTATACTGTTCACGCACTATCCGCTCAATTCCCGGACCGCTTTTATCAAGTGCTTCTGCGAGATCCTGACCGGCACAAAATGCTTTTCCACTACCGGTAATATAAACGGCGCGAATAGCTTTGTCCGCAGCAGCTCTATCCAAAGCCGCCTGCATTTGTAATGCCATTTCACGATTAAAACTGTTGAATTTATCAGGGCGGTTAAGTGTGATTTTCAACACATTTCCGTCCAATTCGGTATTAATAAATAGGGACATGTTATATTGATTTGTAAAAAGAAAAGAGTATGATCAAAGATTTTTAATTTACCATCCTTTGACTAACAGCTTCGTATAGAATTATGCCTGCGGCAACTGAAACATTTAATGAACCTATTTCACCCATCAAGGGGATTTTTGCTTTTGCATCAGACTTTTGCAAATATTCATTTAAAATCCCATCTTCTTCCGAACCCATAATAATGGCAGTAGGTACAGTAAAATCTATCTGGAAATAATAATCGGAAGTTTTTTCAGTTGAAGCCACAATCTGCACGCCACATTCTTTTAAAAAATCAATTACGCTTTTTAAGTTTTCCTCACGGCAGACAGAAATTTTATGCAATGCGCCGGCTGAAGTTTTAATTGCATCGGCATTAATTTGAGCTGCCCCATGTGCAGGAATAATGATTGCATCAACGCCAGAACACTCCGCTGTACGGGCAATTGCTCCAAAATTACGTACATCAGTGATTCTATCTAAAATTAAAAGTAAAGGAGCTTTACCACTGGCGATAATACCGGGTAAAATATTTTTAATTTTATAGTAGGTAATTGATGAGATATAGCCCACAACACCCTGATGATTTTTAGTTGTTACCCGATTCAATTTTTCAAGAGGGACATATTGAAACGCAACATTATGTTGCTTTAAAACTCCCATCAACTCACTAAACAATTCGCTTTTTAAACCTGATTGAACAAGTAGTTTATCAATTTCTTTACCAGCCCGTATTGCTTCAATAATTGGCCTTAAACCAAATATTAAACTTTCTTCTTCTTTTTTTTGTAGTTTGGTTTGCATAATTTTTTTGTTTTAAATGCTGAATGTTAAATTGTAAATAAAATTGAAGAATTCAACATACAACATTTAACATTCAACATAATTTTTTAATTAGTCCTGCAAATAAGTTCTCCCTTGTCGCCAAATATCAACAGCGGTGTACCATGACTGCTTATATACAACCGAACGATCAAGAGTAAAATCATTATTGGTAAAAGGGTTATTTACTTTTGAAAAAGTATAAGAAAGTGAATTAATATTATACTCTTCCCCATATATCCATGTTTCGGAAGTTGCCGTCCGGTATATCACATTTGGAGAACCAAAAATTAAATAAATCATCCCCTTGTCAGTTTTCCAACCTTCCAAATACGAAGTAAAAAAAAGATTAGCATCTTGCACCCTATTGTAGTATTTACGAATTATTTCTTTTGCCCTCTCTTGGCTTCCTGTGCTGTTCATCCAAAATTTTTCAATAGCAGCTTTTTTATTAGCACTTAAATTTAGCTCATCATATTCTTGTTTTGAAGTAATGAAACGTAGAGGGGTAACCATATCATCAGCTTTTTTCACTTCAGGAAAAACATCAGAAAAATTAAATATTGTTAAACCTTCCCGTTTCGAAGTATCAAGCTGAAAATGGTAAAAACCTTTTTTTTGTGCAGTAAAACTTACATTACCATCAACTGATAATTGCAAGGTAAAGGCACTATCCTGTTTGTATTGGAAGGGTCTTGGATCACTTATTGAGAACGGCGGTGATGCTAATGGGAAATCCCTGTTATAGTAACGAACATACAAATTCACCCCAATCTTTGCTTTATAATTTATAATAATTTCTTCGCCGGTTTTTACATAATTACGAAACAATGGAGCATCAAGGATTTTTGATTTTAATAAAAAATTCTGACGATTCAGATCATTATCCTTTTCAACAGCCATAACTGCAGTCACATCAGTATTCCGATTTAAATCTGCAATTTTCACCCTCAAAAAATAAGTATGTCCGGATGATGCCTTTACATTAATTTTTCCCAATAAAAATTTATCAGTATTGTCATTATTCATATCTACAAGCCGCACAGAAGAGCTATCAACAATATCTTTTGAATCATAGGTCTTCAATAAACGATAAGAAATTAACACATTAGAGTAGAAATTAATTCCATCCGGGCGCATGTATAAAAGATCTTTACTGCTTATTTTAAAATGCAATTCTGTAATAGAATCGTTTACATGAAATATCGAAAACTGAGGATGGATAACATTCACATCACTCTTGTAAGTAGTATTTTGAGTGGTAGAGCTTGTTTTACGACTTGTTCCACAAGAATAGATTAACAGAAGGATTAAAAGATATAAAATTGTTTTTTTCATTAGGATTCTGTTCCTTCTATAAATAATTGTGAAGAAGCATCATTATCTAAAAACTTAGACGGAATTTGTTTCTCCTTATTGGTTTTGGCACCTAATTTTTTAATATTTTCAATCCTCCTCACCAAATTACCGCTGCCGGTATTTAACTTGCTAATCGCATCCTGATAAGCTTTGCTTGATAACTCAATCCCCTTTTCAATTTTTTGCATATCTTCCAGAAAGCCCACAAATTTATCATATAATTCACCACCCTGCCTGGCGATTTCCATTACATTTTTTGTCTGACGCTCCTGTTTCCATAGTGATGCAATGGTACGTAAGGTAGCTAATAATGTAGAAGGGCTAACGATAACAATTTTTTTATCCCATGCAAAACTAAAAAGTTCCTGATCGGCCTGCACTGCCACGCTGAATGAAGATTCAATAGGAATAAACAGCAATACAAAATCCGGTGTATTAAAATCCGGAGACGATTGATAGTCTTTACCACTTAATAATTTTACGTGGTTACGGACAGATAAAAGATGTTCTTTGGTATATTGTTCCCTGGCTTCATTGCTAGTTGCATTCACAGATGCTTCATAAGCAATCAGAGAAACTTTTGCATCGATAATTATATGTTTGTCATCAGGCAGTTTTATCACTGCATCGGGCTGAATACGGCTACCATCACTATTGATTGTACTGAACTGCGTTAAATATTCCTGTCCTTTCACCAGACCAGAACGTTCCAGCACTTTTTCCAAAATTACTTCACCCCAGTTTCCTTGTTTCTTATTATCTCCTTTCAATGCTTTCGCAAGATTATTAGCATCCTCACTTACTTGTTTATTTAAATCAATTAAATTTTTTATTTCCGCTTTAAGAGTAATGCGTTCATCAGATTCTGTTTTATAAGCTTTCTCAACTTTGCTTTCGAAATCTTTAATTTTTTCCTTTAGCGGATTCAAAATAATTTCCAGATTATTTTTATTCTGATCCGTGAATTTTTGAGATTTTTCATCCAATATTTTATTGGCGATATTTTCAAACTCTGTAGTGTACTTCTTGTGGACGTTTTCGAGTTCAGATTTAAGCGTTGTGAATTTTTCTTCCTGGGATTGGAATACCTGTTCTGCTTTAGCAAGGCGACTGTCAGCTTTACTTAGTTTGTCTTTTTCAATATTAATTTCTTTCAAATATTTTTCACGTTCCGAAATTAGTTCTCCAGACAGTTGTTCTTTAACGCTTTTCAATTCAATCGTTATTCTTTGATTTTCTTTCTCAGCATTAGCCATATTTGTTTGCAGCACCAATTTCTCTTTATCAAGTTCAATGATTTTACCATCTAAGACAGAGGTATCAGCACCTTCATTTTGTTTTGATTTATAAAACAAAAATGCAATTAGAAAACCAAAAATACATCCTACTGCTATAAATAAAAATTGCATATTATCTTTTTTTATCGAAGGGCTAATTTAAGAATTTATTTGGTTGCTTTGCTGAGATTTTCACATTTAAAACTTGGTGAAACTCATTGCACTGCCAATGGTGCCGTCATTTCACCACTAAGGCACTAAGAACACAAGAAACCACTGAGAACAATAGATAATGAAAAGGTTTGATTCATTAAAAATAATTAACAATTCCGAAATGAATTTTTCCGCTTCTCAGCTGAATAGGATTTTCAAATTGTTTACCGAGGGCATAATTGATGGAAAAGATTCCGGCTTTGGTTTCAAAACTGATGCCTGCGCCAAAACTAGTAGGGTGATCGTTTACGTATTTCCCAACATTGTTTACTTCATAATATGCACGCTCAACAAATAAGTATAAATATGAATTTTGTTCAAGCAGGTAACGGTATTCAAGCGTACCAATTGAAAATGCGGAAGCATAAATCGATTCTTCATCAAAACCTCGTAACGTTTTTAATCCACCAATGCGCAACAACTCGTTCTGAAAAATTGTTTCTCCGTACAAAAATGCCGATTGTAATCCAATTTTAAAAGTGCTTCTATTCTGTAGCGGAATATATACGCTTGCTTCCAAATCTGCGTTGTATTGATTTGAGCTCAATTTTAACCCATTATAAACAACAGGATTTAACCTCGCATTTTTTTTTATATTTTTCGTTCCTGCACTTGCATTTCCTGAAAAGGAAATTCCTTTCCGGGGATTCAAACGATAATCCAATTTTTCATATTTCAATCCAATTCCATACATATTATTTTGGATATCCGCATAAGGTGGCAAAGTTGTGGAATACTCTAATCCCTTTGTAGAAAGAAGTGTAGATGTTTTATTATTGTAAAATATTTTGAAATAATTACCCCCGGTAAAAATATATTGCAAACCAATATTTTGATTTACATCCAAAAAGCTCGTGTCTTTTTTATAAAGTTTAAAACTATAATCAAGGCCAAATGGTGAGCGTAATATGAAGGGATATACCAAACGCAATTTTATATCCTGGGTTTGCGTTTGAAGCCTGCGCCAATTCAGATCAATTAACTCCCCTCTCCCTAAACCATTTTGCAATTTCAAACTTACATCTCCGGTAAAAGTTATCTTCCCCGTTTTATTATCCGGCAAAATACCCACGATTCCATTAAACTGACTGGCAGTTTTTTTTTCGATATACAAGATCAGTTTATTATATTTATTTGTAAATAAAACCGAAGCCGGTTTTGAAGTTCGTATAAAAGGTATTTCGGCAAGGCGGGTATTTACTTTTTTTAATTGCCCTTCGTTATACAAATTACCGGGTTTAATACCCAGATAATTGTATAAATAAATGGGTGAAATTTTTGCACTTCCTTTTATTATAACACTATCAATTTTCTCTTCCGAATTTTTGGAAAGTTTAAGCTGTGCTGAAATACTATCATCTGAAATAACAATGCTATCAAGCTTTACAGAGGCAAATGGATAGCCATTATTTTCGTAATATGAAATTAGTTTTTCCTGAA
This sequence comes from Bacteroidia bacterium, assembly GCA_036170695.1. Taxonomy (GTDB): domain Bacteria; phylum Bacteroidota; class Bacteroidia; order 2-12-FULL-35-15; family 2-12-FULL-35-15; genus 2-12-FULL-35-15. The sequence goes on along the minus strand of JAVHPR010000341.1, from coordinate 824 downwards.
TACGTTTAACCTCCTTAAAATAAACAGGTTGATTTTTGTACAACTTTTCTCTAAAACCAATTTCACTTAATACACCTTCATCAATATTTTTATTTTTTAAATGCGCCCATTTATATTGTAAACCAAAGGACAAATATGCTTTTACCTTAAGAGAATCGAATATTAAACTATCATAAGAAGCAGTGAGGAAGGCGTTGTCATAACAAGAAAACAAAACATTCGCAAGCTCTTTTTCACGCCCTGTTTTGCTGACAAATGTTTTATTATATTTTATTTTTTTGAGAAGTGAAAAATCTTTTACCGCAACTATTTCCAGAGAATATATATTGCCTCCGTTACTCTTTTCATCGTTAGACTGCGAAAATGCAAGCGCAGGGAAACACAAAAAGGAAATAACCGGCAACATAACCAGAATTATATATAAACGCATAGCATAAAGATAAACAATTACATATAACGAAAAAAAGCATCGTTTTATTAAATTATTGACTACCAATTATCAAAAAAAAAACTCTTGATACGCCAAGGCGAACAAGAGTTTTTTTTCGATTATTAATTGGAAGCTTACATCATACCGCCCATTCCACCCATGCCCGGGTTACCCATTGGCATAGCAGGAGTTTCTTCTTTTTGATCAGCTAAAACACATTCTGTAGTTAAAAGCATTGCAGCAATTGAAGCAGCATTCTCTAACGCGATACGTGTTACTTTAGTCGGGTCAATAACACCGGCAGCTAATAAATTTTCATATTTTTCGGTGCGGGCATTGTAACCAAAATCATTTTTGCCTTCACGTACTTTCTGAACAATAACAGCACCTTCAA
>JAVHPR010000340.1:0-10059 GCA_036170695.1 Bacteroidia bacterium | reverse complement strand
AATTACAAAACAATAAAAGACAGCATGTCTAAAGCAGATAAGCAATTTAAATGATATATTACAAGAGCGCCTATTGTTTCAAAAATAAAAAAAATAAAAACATGAACAACATAAAATTATTTGAAGAAAAAAAAGTACGTAGCTATTACGATGCAAAAAAAGAAACTTGGTTCTTTTCTGTTATCGATGTAATTGAAATTTTGACCGGGAGTAGCATCCCTAAAAGGTATTGGAGCGACTTAAAAAAGAAGCTTACCAAAGAGGGAAGTCAGTTGTACGAAAAAATCGTACAACTGAAATTTGAAGCAGCAGATGGAAAAAAATATGCGACAGATTGTTTAGACACCCCAAATTTACTACGTCTTATTCAATCTATCCCATCTCCAAAAGCAGAACCATTCAAACAATGGCTGGCAAAAGTAGGTTATGAACGCATGAAGGAAATAGCAGACCCGGAGCAGAGTTTAGACAGAGCGCGGGAAAACTGGCAAAAACACGGACGTAGCGAAAAATGGATACAACAGCGAATGACAGGGCAGGAAACCCGAAATAAACTTACCGACTATTGGAAAGAAAGCGGCGTTGAAAAAAAAGATGAATTTGCTTTGCTTACAAATATTATCCACCAGGAATGGACCGGGCTAACTGTTAAAAAACATAAAGATTTGAAAGGTTTAAAAACACAAAACCTTCGGGATCACATGTCGGAGGCAGAGCTGATTTTTACAGCATTGGCAGAGCTTTCTACACGACAAATTGCAGAAACCGATCAGGCAAAAGGACTGGTTGAAAACGCAAAAGCGGGTAAAAAAGGCGGAGCTATTGCTAAAAACGCCAGAAAACAATTAGAAGCTAAAACAGGCAAAAGCGTGGTCACGGGAGACAGTTTTTTGCCACCAAAAGCAGAAAAAAAAAACTAAAGTAACATTTCAAGCACCCGGCGCGTCATACCAATAAAAAATAAATGATAAAACGTCTATTCCTTTTCTTATTGATTTGTTTATACTGTTCCGGTTTATTTGCACAGAGGCAGGTTGAAGCATCCGGGCAGATTAAAGATGCTCAGACCAAAGAAAACTTAGAGTTTTGTTCTGTTGCTGTTTACAATTCCAAAGACAGCCTCATTTCAGGCGCTGTGACCGACGATAAAGGGTTCTTCAAAATTCCTTTGGCAAGAGGGAATTATCGTTTTGTTTCGCATTTTATTGGTTATAAATCTGATACAACCAGCCTTGCAACTATTATGGAAAATACCTTTTTAGGGGTATTCAAATTAAAATCCGACGAACACTTTTTGAAAGAAGTTAACGTAAGCACCAGTTCACGTGAAAAGCTCATCGACAGGGATGTGCAAATTGTAACCGATAAACTGCGTGCAGGAACATCAACCACATCGGAGGTTCTGGGTAAACTGAACGGGGTGAAGTTAGACAGGTTCAACAATTCAATAAAAGTAGATAACAAGGACAAAGTGATTATTCTGGTGGACGGTATGGAAAAAGACCAGGAATACATTAAAAATATTTCACCCGATCGATTAAAAAAAATAGAAGTAATTCGTGATCCGGGCGGCCGTTACGGACTTGAAGGGTATTCGGCAGTTATTAATATCATTCTTAAACAGGATTATCAGGGAACCGAAATTTACATTAGTGATGAATCTTTGACAGATCCCGATGCCGTAAAAAGCGACTATATTTTTACTCAAAACAAGGCCTCTGCAACAATAAATTATGTTTATAACAGGGTAAATGTGTACGCAAAATATGGCAATCAGTATAATAATTTCAATTTACAATCGTCGAGCAAAAAAGAATATAACAATGGGGTGATTATTGAAAAAAATCCGGGTAGCGAAAAAACCATGAACACTAACGTGAAAGAAATTACAAATAACTATACTATTGGAATAGATTATTATCTGAACCCTAAGCATACCATCAGTTTTGAAAGCAATTTGAATACCCAGCCTTCCGGAAATAATACCAGTGAAAGTTATAATGTGAACTACATTGCTAACGGAATCAGCTCAGGGAATTATAGCATTGAAACAAACAACAAATCAAATAACAGTAATTTATATGGTGCAATGTTTTATGAAGGGAAACTAGATGAAAACAATAAACTGAACTCTAATTTTACGTATTCACGTTATTATAACAACTACAGGAGTATTTATAAAGAAAACTCGCTTTTTACAAGGATCGAGGAGGGAATTGATAATAAAAAAAGCACCGAATTTTATTTTGAATATCTGCATACATTCAACGCTAAAACAAATCTACAGGTTGGATATGGAAACTCCTCAGAAAACCTTAACAATAACCATTCTGCAACTGGAGAATCGGAACTCCAATTTGAATACAGCGATTTTCGTAATAAATTATACTCCTATTTTTCATGGCAACAGAGCAAAACATTTGGAATAAAACTGGGTGGTGCAGGCGAAACAAGCACTCCAAATTCCGATGGACAAAAAAACTCCTACCTTATTTTTCAGCCCTATGCCGATATAAAATATAAACCAATGGAATACCTTGATTTAAAAGCAAAATATCGCTCCGGAAGCAATTATCCTAACATAAGCCAGGCAAATCCTTTTACCAGCATTCTGGACCAGCAAAGCGTAAGAACCGGAAACCCTTATCTGCACCCTGAAGTAACACACAAAATATCGTTAGAAACCTCTATTTTAGATGGTTTGGTAAGGGTTGAACCGTATTACAATTTTTCACACAACTATATTACAGAAATTGGAAAATTGAGACCCGATACTATTTTTGAATATAATTACACTAATGCCGGAAAATATACGAATTATGGTGTTGAAGGAGGTATTACCATCCCTTTTGGTGAAAGTATTGCCTTACAAACCGATTTCAATTTTTTTAACAGCAGCATTCTTTATGCAAATAAAACAAACAATATAAACGATTGGACGATAACAAGTCAACTCTCCTATTACCACCAGAAATCTGGGTCCGTGGCTGTATTAAAGTATCAAAAAAACATATTCAAAGACATTACAGCACAAGGCTATAATAAGCCGGATAACGACTATTTGATTGCTTTAATTCAGAAACCTTTTTTTAATCAAAAGCTGAATATAATGCTCTTATATTTTATTCCGGTTAATCTGGGGCTTGATTATGATCAGGGAGGTTATATCAAAACTGACGCTTATCAGGAGACCAAATTCAACGATATAAGTTTCCTTAAAAACATTCTATTACTGGAAATAAAATACCGCTTTAACAGGGGGAAATCAGTAAAGAAAACACAGAAAAATATTGAACAAAAAACAGAGAAAAATTCGAAAGGGATTTTTTAAACAATACGGAAGTTTTTGAAAACGACAAATAATTGGATTTTACAAAACTGTGATTGGCATTAATAGTCCCCTTTGCGCATTTTTTTTATATCCGAATTTATTTTTTTTGATTTTAATCGCCTTTCTTTAGAGCCTTTCGATGGTTTTGTAGGTCTGCGCTTTTTCTTTATGATGAAACATTTATTCAGTAAATCGTAAAACTTCTTAATGGCGATTTCTTTGTTACCGAGCTGAGATCGCTCCTCCTGAACTACTATTTGTAATATACCTTCTTTGGTAATTCTGTTTTCCAGTTTTTTAAGCACTATCGCTTTTTGATCTTCTGATAGCAAGGTAGAATTAGGGACATCAAAATCAAGCTCCACCTTTGTGGAAACCTTGTTCACATTTTGCCCTCCGGCACCACTGCTGCGGCTTGTTTTAAAGCTAAACTCAGTATCGAAATTTATTCCCTTAACGTTCATTGTATAAAAACTGAGCTATAAAGTTAATGATAATTCATCCGCGATAAGCATTTGCGTATATTTATGGCTGGAAAAAGCAATGCCCTGAAAAAGTAAAAGGCGAAGTTTGCGATAAACAACAAAATATTCTTGATTGGAGTGTCTACTCTGGAAAATATAGTATTATTGAGATGAATCATTTTTTAAAATTAAAATTCCTCCTTGCACTTCTGCTCCTGTTCACAAGTATAAACGTCTTTTCACAAGATTCTGCAACAACATTTAAAATAAAATCTCTGACAAAAAAAGCAGAATATTATCTTGACAAAGAAAAAGCCTTATCGCCCTATTATTCAATCAATGCAAATGGAATAAGTATTTACGAATCCCATGCAAAAAAGTTGAAAGGAAATTTCGAATTTCATATCAGCTGGAATAAAGTTGATGATTTTAATCTATGTTTTAAAAAACATTCTGTTAAAGAAGTTTTTGAAATTTACACTAAAGGAGATTACGATAAAGCCATCCCTTGTTCGGATACAAATCATTCCACCGAATTTATACTGATGAAGGAGGGCATTATGGCTGGAAAAGCATCTTCGAAGGCTGGTCAAAATAATATTCCTGATTCAAAATCTTTCCCTCTTCCCTTTTCCTTTGGGGAAGGAGCCAAAAGTGCTGATGGTGGCAAAAGACTTAAAGGCTTGAAAATAGCTGTTGATGCAGGACACGTTGCAGGCGATATGGAAATGGGAATTATTGAAAAAAAATGTTTAACCTTCAAATGTGATAGCATGGAAGGAGTGAAGACCTCAATAGCATTTGCTGAAGGAGCCCTCACTTTTGCTACAGCCAAATTATTAAAGGACAAACTGGAAGCCGAAGGTGCTGAAGTTTTTTTGACACGCCAATTCAATGGCAGCAGTGCTTTTGGCGTAACATTCGACAGCTGGCTCAAAACAGACTACAAATCTACCGTTGACGGACTCTACAAAGCAGGGAAGTTATCTCTCACTCAAAAACAATTTTTCCTCAGTTCCAAGGCAAGTAAAAGCGATAAATTCAGAGTGATTTTTAAAGATGCCGAATTACAGAAACGTGCCGAAATTATCAATAATTTCAAGCCGGATTTAACCATCATTATCCATTTTAATGTTGATGAAAAAAATACCGGATGGAATAAACCTGCAAGCAAAAATTTTAACATGGCTTTTGTCGGTGGCGCTTTTATGAAAAACGATTTATCATCGGCCGAAAAACGTTTTGAGTTCTTAAGACTCCTTGTCAGCAATGATTTGGAAAAGTCAATTACTTTAAGTTCCGCTATGGTAAAAAGTTTTGAGAAAAATTTGAATGTAAAAACAGCAGTGATAAAAGATGCCAAATATTTAGGGGAAGGATGTTTGCTTACAAATGAACAGGGAGTATATTGTAGAAACCTGCAACTGACGCGCTATATCCATGGTCCATTGGTTTATGGCGAAACGTTGTATCAGGATAATATGAATGAATGTTTTGCATTAAATAAAGAATGTGATAAAACAAAAAACCAACGTGTGCAGCAAGTTGCAGAAGCTTATTTTCAAGGGGTTTTGAATTATGTAACTTATGTTGTGCATTAGTTTGCTTAATATGGCATTTAATAATTTTTAGCTTATTTTTGGCTTCTCATTAACAGACAATTAATACCCGGTACAAATGAAAAAAAGTAATTATTACTTTGGAATTCTACTACAATTTCTTCTATTTTGTGGGTTTACTACGGCTGCGAATGCTATTGAGGAAAATAAAGGGTGGGCTTCAAAATACGAAACCCCTAAAGTTTTTATCGAAAACAAAGGTCAGTTTCATACCACCAACTCAAATGAAAAGGTCCTATATGCTTATGACGATGGTTCAACCATGATTTATTTTACTGCCAATGGAGTGACCTATAGTTTTTTAAAGCGGTGGAAAAATGAAGAAAATGGAAGTGAACGTGAAAGAAAAAATTTGAAAAATGGTAAGTCACACGCTGAAATGGAAGCGGAGGAGCGCAAGATGAATGTCAAAACGGATGTGGTAAGTTTTTATTGGGAAAATGCAAATCCAACTGTTGAAATTGTGCCGGAAGGCTTAACCACAAACTGGTTTAGTTATAATATAAAAGAAAAAGATGGCTCCTTAAAAAACATCAATTATATAAAAGCATACAGAAAAATAATTTATAAAAATTTGTACCCGAATATTGATGTGGAGTACCTTTTTCATCCCGATAATGGCATAAAATATACACTTATATTACACCCAGGTGCCGACATTTCAAATGTAAAAATTAAGTACAATGGAGATGTGAAACTGAAAAACAATGGTGATTTGCACATCACTACCTTGTTTGGCGACATTATTGACCATGCTCCGTCTACTTTTTACACTCACGAAATATCAAAAAATATTACCTCCCAATTTGTTAAAACAGACAATACAATTTCATTTGTTTTAGGAGCGTACGATCATTCAAAGTCAATAACGATAGACCCATGGGTTCAAACACCAACTATTACAAATACAAACAGTGTATGGGAATGTGAAAGAGATGGAGCTGGAAATGTATATATCATTGGCGGAGATGCCCCGATGAAACTATTGAAATATAATTCCGGTGGTGTGTTGCAATGGACTTACAACACTACCTGGGACACTTCTGTTTATTGGCTTGGCACATTTGCTGTGGATCTGGCTGGCAACTCCTATGTAACTTCTGGAACGCAATCAAAAATCTCTAAAGTTAATACCTCCGGTGGAAATGTATGGACGAATAATAATATTGGGGGAAGCTCTCAGGAATTATGGAATATTACATTTAATTGTGATCAAACAAGGCTCATTATCGGCGGAACCGGTGGAATTATGCCCTTGCGTGGAACTATTTTCGACCTTGATGTAAACAACGGGAATGTGGTGACTTCTAAAATTGTTGGATTTGACAAAGCCTTGATGATGGGAGCAACGGGACCTGATGAAGTGCGTTCGATTTGTTCTGCTAAAAACGGAAAATATTATTTTTTAATACTTGATTCTGTCGGTCGTATTTCTCAAAATTTCACTGCTTGTTCTTCCAACTCTTCTTTGTTTAAAACAACCAGCACTTACGATTTTGCCTATTACCTTCCCTCTTATCGGTTTTCTAATTCTGGTATTATGGCAATACGGGCAAATGAAAATTTCCTTTATACTCAAAATGGCGCTTCGCTTCATAAGCGTTCACTTAGTAGCCTGGCTATATTGTCATCTGTTGTAATACCGGGGGGGATCAATGTTGCAGGTGCTTTTGGTAATCCGGGACAGGTTCCGGGAAGCAGCGGTATTGACCTTGATAGTTGCGGTAATGTGTACGTAGGTTCTTCAACCGGTATTTATAAATATGATGCGAATCTAAATCAGGTTGGTTTTGTTTCCTTGCCTTTTACTGTATTTGATGTTACCGTGAGCACATCCGGGAATGTAATCGTTGCCGGTTCCACAACCAACTCAGGAGTGCGAACTGGCTATGTTCAATCAATTGCATCTTTTACAGCTTGCAACCCTAACACTTTATCCTGCTGCGATGCTACCATTTGTCCCGTTATTTCAATGTGCAGCACTGCTGCTGCTGTTACCTTAACTTGTGCCACGGCAGGTGGTGTTTGGAGCGGGGCTGGTGTAAATGCTTCAACCGGCGTATTTAACCCGGCAACATCCGGTGCCGGCGTCCACACTATAATCTACACACTGCCTTGCGGAGCAGATTCTGTCACAATTACCGTAAACGCTTGTGCAACATTAACCGCATGCCAGGAACCAAATGGCAATATAACCGTTTCGGGTGGAACAGGGCCTTATACCTGGAAAACAGATTCTGCTTATACCGACTGTAGTGGTTGTTTTGGGGGTACTTGTATGCCACCGATTTGTAATGGCGTTCCAGGAATCATTTCTACAACATTTGCAACGGGCACAACAGCAACTCCTCCGGGAACATACCCCATCAGTGTAACAGATGCCTTTTCAAATACACTGGTAATAACAAGTTTGGGCTCATTACCAAACTGTTCAAGCACTTGCCCAACATTAACTGTAACAGTTTCCAATATTGTTCATGACAGCTGTTTCGGGCAATCGGCAGGAAGTTTTAATGCATCCACCAGTGGTGGAGCATCTCCATGGGATTATAACTTAGTAAATGGCAGCGGAACAACTGTCGCTACTTTTATTAATATCGCCGCAGCACAAAGTTTTACAGGGCTTCCGGCTGGAACATATACTTTAAATGTGTTGGATAACAATGCATGCCCCGGAACAACCACCATCACAATTACCCAACCACCGGCAGCCACAACTACTGCAGCAGCCGGACCCGACCAATCAATTTGTATTAATTCAGCCACTTTAGCCGGAAATGTTCCTACAGTTGGAGCCGGGCTATGGACATTGATCAGTGGAACAGGGACAATCACCACTCCCACTTCGGCAACATCCGGGCTTACTGGAATAGGTATTGGTACAACTGTTTTTCAATGGACAATCAGTAATGCTCCATGCCCTTCGTCTTCTGATCAGGTAACTATAACCAATACTGGTGGTGGAACTTTAGCCGCTGCCGGATCTGATCAATCAATTTGTGTAAACTCAGCCACTTTAGCCGGGAACACTCCTTCTCCGGGAACAGGATTATGGACATTGATTAGTGGATCGGGAACAATCACAAGCCCTTCGTCTGCAACCTCCGGAATCACGGGATTAGGTGTTGGCGCAAACGTTTTTCAATGGACAATTACTAATGCTCCCTGCCCTGCTACTTCCGATCAGGTTACTATAACTTTTACTGGTGGGGCGTCTGTTGCAGCTGCCGGCCCCGATCAATCAATATGCAGCAACTCAACTATTTTAGCCGGTAACTCAGCTTCACCGGGAACTGGTTTATGGACTTTAATTAGTGGTACAGGAATTATCACAAGCCCTTCGTCTGCAACCTCCGGAATCACCGGTTTAGGTATTGGCACAGCCGTTTTCGAATGGACTATTAATAATCCTCCATGCCCTTCCACTTCTGATCAGGTAAGCATTGTCAATACCGGAGGAGGTCCTACAGTTACTATTGCTTCTCAAACAAATGTTGCCTGTTATGGAGAAAATACAGGTAGCACAACAGCTTCAATCACGGGAGGTACAGGTACGTTGACGTATTTATGGACACCGGGTGGTGGAAATAACATAACTGCCAATAACCTGACGGCAGGTAGCTATACGATTTCTGTCACTGATGCCCTTAGTTGCGTTGGCTTTGCAACTGTTCTAATAACACAGGCAGACTCCATAAGCGCCAGTGTAAGTACCACTCCTACAGATTGCGGAAGCCCTACTGGTTCTGCAACAGTTTCAGCAAGCGGAGGAACAGGCAGTTTAGAGTATTCTTGGACCGGAGGCGGCAACACGGTTACTATTAATAATATTGGAACTGGATCCCATACAGTTATCATTACTGATTCATTAGGCTGCACCAAAACGGCAAGTGGGACAGTTACTTCATTGGGAGGACCGACAGCAAGTGCAAGTAATGATGTGGAAATTGCTTCCGGCGCATCCACCCAACTAACTTCCACAGGAGGAGGAACGTATTCCTGGACCCCGATAACAGGGCTGGATTGCAGCACCTGTCAAAACCCTATCGCCAGCCCTGCTCATACTACAACTTATTGTGTTACAGTAACTGATGCCAATTCGTGCACAGATAGCGCCTGTGTAAAGGTTATTGTTATAGAGCCATGCCCCAATGACTTCACTGTCCCTAACGCATTTTCTCCTAACAACGACGGGCATAATGAAACTTTCAGTTTGCCGGGTTTGAAAAACTGCGTTTCACAATTTAACATTATCATTTATGACCGTTGGGGCGAGAAAGTGTTTGAAACAGATGATCCAGCCAAAAGTTGGGATGGAACATTCAATGGTAAACCTATGGGGGCTGCCGTGTTTGTGTATTCTATTAAAACCAGGCTTTTCACAGGAGAAGAATTAAATAAAAAAGGTAATATTTCCTTAATCAGGTAATAAGTTTATCAAACCCAATAGGTTTAAGCCTGTTTTTAGTTTAGGATAGTATTGAGTTATTTATAAAAAGACCCAATGTCATGTCGAGATTCCTCCACGGAGTTTACACTGAACGATTGAATGTGGTCGGAATGTATAAAATAAGTCAAAGCAAATTTAAATAGAGTTTCCTCAACAACCAACAAATCGAGATATAGCCTACCTTAGCGGAGTAAA
>JAVHPR010000339.1:4746-10069 GCA_036170695.1 Bacteroidia bacterium | reverse complement strand
AAATATGGAATAAGTTCAATAAAAATCATATTAACTTTGACACTGATTAGTTACGTTTATTGTATATCTCGGCATAAAATCAGGTTTATTTTTCATATACCTGATTACCGGATACCATTATTCATTTTCTAATAATTTTTCTATTTCATTTTTAAGTTTTGGTAGATGATTTGACACTATTCCCCATATCACTACATCGTCAACCTTGTCGTATCCGTGTATAACCCAATTCCTTGTATCAACAATTTGTCTTGCATTTTCAATTTTGATGCTCTGGTCTAATTTAAGAATACCGTTTATTGCTTCTCCAATAATCTCAATTTCTCTTTCAATTCCTCTACGTAAAAGTTTGTTTTCTTGATATTCAAAGAAATTCCTCTTTTCCCCTAAAAATTCATTTATCGTGTCAATTGATATTTTTATATCAAACAGATATTTTTTTATTTCACGCTTCATAAATCAATTCTTTAGTTTCGTTAATGCTTTCAATGAAATAAGGATTTGATAATGTTCGTTCTGTTACAATATCAATTTCCCTGTCAAACAGTTCTCTTAATTTATATTGAAATGCAAAATAATTGTTTGTGTATTGTTGTATTGAAAGATTATCGGCAAATGATACTAAAAAATCAATATCGCTTTCATCTCTGAAATTGTTAGATAAAACTGAACCAAAAGCATAGAGTCTTTTTATACTTAATGCTGAACAAATGTCCTTTAAGTCATTTTTTTTATTTTCAAGAATCTTTTGCATAAGTTTTTTTAAATCAAAATTAAACATTTTTTTTGAATATCTGTAAATGATTCATCGAAATATTTTTTCTTAAACAACGTAGTGAAACTTTATTTTTAAAAATACCTTTGCACAAAATTACATTTTTTGAAAGATTTAACTGTTGGTAAAGAGAGTTCGCTAATTTTACAATTTGCATGGCCTATGTTGTTAGGGAATGCCTTTCAACAGCTTTACAATATCGTTGATAGTGTTGTAGTTGGGAATTATTTGGGAAAAGAAGCTCTTGCTGCTGTTGGCGCATCATCTCCAATAATTTTTACGTTAATTTCCTTAATCATAGGTTTTTCTATGGGTTTTACAATTATTATTTCACAATATTTTGGAGCCAAAGATTATAACATGGTAAGACGTGCAATTGATACGATGAATATTTTCCTGTTTTTTTCATCAATTTTAATTACTTTAATAGGAATTTATTTAACAGAACCTATTTTAAGACTGATAAATACACCTCCGGACATTTTTCCACAAGCAGCATTATATTTGAAAATTTATATTGCAGGATTAGTCTTTATTTTTGGTTATAATGGTGTTGCCGCTACTTTAAGGGGTATGGGTGATTCAAAAACCCCACTTTATTTCTTAATTTTATCAACGGTTTTAAATATTATTTTAGTTTTATTGTTTGTTGTAGTTTTTAAATGGGGAATTGCGGGTGCTGCTATTGCAACTGTAATAGCTCAAGGTTTTGCATTTATTTCTTCAGTCTTATTTTTGAATAAAACACACAAACTTATCAGGTTTTCTTTTCGTAACTTAACTTTTGATAAATTTATTTTCAAAAAAAGTTTTTTTATCGGACTGCCTTCAGGTTTGCAAATGACCTTTGTTTCGCTTGGTATGATTGCTTTATTGAGCATTGTTAACATTTTTGGGACTAATGTAATAGCTGCATATTCTGTTGCTATAAGAATTGATTCTTTTGCCAGTTTACCTGCAATGAATTTAGCTATGGCACTTTCATCATTTGTTGGGCAAAATATGGGTGCAGGAAAAACAGAAAGAGTTAAAAAGGGCTATGTAGCTACATTAAAAATGAATTTGATTATTACTTTAATTCTTACTTCAATAATATTTGTTTTTCCCGGATGGCTGATGAAAGCTTTTACTCCGGATATTAATGTTATTAATATTGGTAAGGAATATTTATATGTTGTAAGTGCATTTTATATCATTTATACTACTATGTTTGTAAATATGGGAGTTATGCGAGGTGCTGGCGATACAATTATTCCCATGTTTATTACGCTTTTTTCTCTTTGGTTAATCAGAATCCCTTTAGCATGGTTTATGTCTAAATATTTTGGTTATCATGGAATTTGGTGGGCTATTCCTTTAGCGTGGATTTCGGGAATGACACTTACCTATATATATTACAAAAGTGGCAAGTGGAAAAATAAAGTAATTGTTAAAACAAAGCCACTTGAAATAATTGAAATTTTAGAAAGTTAAAAAAACTAATTTGGAAATTACAGACAAACGAAATAAAATCTTGCATCTTAAAGTCCCAAGTTCCAAATTCCAAGTTCCAAAATGGCCTCACACTCGCTCGCATCCTGCGAGTGAGTTTTCATCCACCCCCGTACTCGCTCGCATCCTGCGAGTGAGTTTTCATCCACCTTACTATATCTCGAAACTTTAGAAAATTTATCTTAATAAATTAATCAACCCATTTTTAGTTAACGCTTTACCGCTATATGTTTCAACTTTGGCAGTGTAGGCATAAGTGTCAATATTTTGTTTAATTCCTTTAAAAGTTCCATCCCATCCCTGATTAATATCATCGGTTGTAAAAATACATTCGCCCCAACGGTTATAAATTTTAAATTCCAATAATTGTTTAATTCCCCAACCACGAACATAAATTATATCATTATTGCCATCATTATTTGGTGTAAATGCCGAAGGAACATCAATGGAATATTCCTCTTTTACGGTTACAGTAATTTGTGCTCTAATTGTGTCGCACTTCATTGAATCAACAATTTCAACAGTGTAAGTTGTTGTTTGCAAAGGTTGTGCAATAGGATTTGTGCATGTAGTACACGATAACCCATAAGATGGTGTCCAGTTATAGCTTACTGTTGATTGGTTGGAGTTTGCAAGCATATTTACACTTTCGCCAATAATAATTGTAGTATCTGCATTATGTGTTAATTGTGGAACCTGCTGTACAAAAACAAAAACAGAACCGGAATTACTGCAACTATGCGAATCGTATATTGTTGCATGATACAATGTTGAACTATCAGGACTTGCAATTGGTGTATATGAAAATGTGCTTGATAAGCCTTGATATGGCGACCACCAAATTGCCTCTCCGCCACTTGCATTTAATTGTACTGAACTGCCGCGACAAATTGCAACATCATTCCCAACAGTTATTTGCGGTTGGTGATAAACTGTAAATGGCTTTACAATACTATCATAACAACCACCAAGCGTACTTGTTGTTGCAAGACTAATGTAATATGTAGTATCAGATGTAGTTGTATTATTGTAAGTATATGGTGATATCGGTTCAAAACCCGAAGAAACTTGTCCGTCTCCTAAATACCAACTATAATTAGTAATGGGACCAAAAGAAGTATTTGTAAAATTAACATGACCGGGGTTGCACATTGAGGTAATTGTATCGCCGTTAATAGTGAAATTAGCCATTACCTGATAAACATATACAGAATCTGCAGAATTAGGCAAACAACAATTGGGTCCACTACAATAAATTAAGCTAGGTCCATATCCACCACCGGCAGGAACGGTACTATTATAAATATGTGTAATTATAGATGAGGTATCGTTACTTATACCACCATCTCCAAAATCCCAGCTAACAGTTGAAATACCACTAGCATTTATTAAAGTAAAAGTTACAGTGTCACCTTTACAAATTACGTTAGGCGTTGCATGAATATTGGTGGCATAAGGTCCTGTAACATTAATCATCATTGAATCTTTGTCGGTACACCCATAAGGTGTAGTTGCCTGGAGCGTAAGCAAAAAGTTTCCGGGATATGTATAATTATGAAAAGGTGTGAATTGAGTTCCGGTACCTCCATCACCAAATGTCCAATTCCAATTTATTGGATTAAAAATTGTATCAGTTTGATTTGTTATGTGAACAGAAAACGGGTAACAGTTTGTATCGGCAGTGGCTACCGTAAATAGGGCTGTGATGGTTTGCACATCAACATATTGATTTGAAATTAATGTATCAATACAATTTGGATAAGAATTTTGAATAATTAGTGTTACAGTATATTTTCCTGGAACGGTGTATTGATGAATGGGGTTTATTATTGTATCCCAAGCACTTCCATCTCCATAATTCCATATATAAGTATCGGTATATTGCACTTGAGAAGTAAAGTGAACCGAATCGTTTATACAAATTGTATTATCAAGTGAACTAATGCTTGGTTGAAGATGCAGAACATTTAAAACCTGTCCAACAGCATTTGACACACAGCCAATAGAATCAGTTATTAATAACTGCACAGTGTAAGTTCCGGGTTCGGTAAAATTAATATTGGCAGTATCGTTTCCATTTGAAGTAAGAGTTACAGGTCCTGTAAATGTCCAATCCCAATCAACTAAAGGAATATCCGAAGTACTTGTGTTAACAAACATTATAGAGTAGGGTGAGCAAATTGTATCGGGACTATATGTTAAACCTGCAGTAGGTTGAATAATTTGTATAGTAGTTGTAGCAGTATCAACACAACCCAAAAAGTTTTGCATTATTAATACAATATTATAATTATTAGTTCCCGAAGTAGATGGGTAATTATGACTAATAACAGGAGAAATAGTTGTATCTAAAATATTATATGTTAATGTTTGCCCATCGCCATAATTAATAGTAAAGTTAGCGTTTGGATATATTGCATTTTCCCAATCTAAAGATTGGGTAACATCCATTAAATTATTGTTGTAACAATGCGGACTTATAGCAGTAACTGATGCATTAATAACATATAATCTAAATGTTAAGCTGTCTTCATAAAAACATCCTGTAATATCATTGAATGCTATTAAATGAACGGTATAAGTTCCTCTTGAAGGAAAATTATGCCAGATTGTATCGTGATAAGCATAAACAGGCAATGCTAATACAGTTGAATCGTCATAAATTCCATCGCCATTATAATCCCAATACCAGCGATTGGCTTGTTTTATAAACTCAAATGTTAAACCAACGTGCAATGGATTAGTACACGAGAAAACCGTATCAATTCCTTTAAGAAAAGGACCATTTAAAAGAAAAGCGTTAGTATCAATTAAGGTATCTTTACATTCTAAATATCCTATAATATATTGAATGGTAATAGAATCGTTTCCATGAAAATCAACTATTGGGTCTTGTAAACCGCTTGTAGCTACTATATGGCTTGAATCAGGTATAGATTGATAAAGGTAATTGGAAATAAATGTCCAGTCATAGAAATCAATTAAATTAGTATTGGTTGATGCACTATAAAAATGAACTGTGTCGGCATTTGCACAACCACCAGTATAAGTATAAGA
>JAVHPR010000339.1:0-4646 GCA_036170695.1 Bacteroidia bacterium | reverse complement strand
AGGAAAATCAACAGTAATTGGAACATGGTCGGTATCTGGTAAACTTGTGCATCCGTAACTATCTATAATTGTTAAACTTGTTGGAAAAGTTCCTTCAATATAATATGTTGCAGTAGGGTTTTGAGTTGTTGAATTTGATGGTGTCCCTCCATTTATTGACCAGTTCCAACTAACTGAATTGCTTGATGTATTTGTATAAGTTACGAGCATAGTTGTGCTGCAAACATAATGAGTTGATGCTGCAAATGAGGCAATCGGACGTTGCCTGATTGTGATAGTATCCAAAACAATTGTTTGACATAGAGTATTATAAGCAGCAAAGGTTATAGTATAATTACCGGATGTATTATAAGCATGGGTAGCAGGATTTGGAAGCGTACCGGAACTACCTCCATCGCCAAAACCCCATAAGCAATTTGTGCCTGAATCATTATAAAAATTAACAATTTGACCGGGACATGCAGAATCAGGCGTAAAATGAAATAATGCAACTACAGGCGTTATGTTAATATAATTTGTATAAACTAAAGTGGACTGACAACCATATTGGTCAGTTGCTGTTAAACTTACATTGTATGTTCCGGGAACAGTATAAATATGTGTTGGGTTTGCAATAGTAGTATCACTGCCATCGCCAAACGACCAGAGATAAGTAATTGTTCCCGTTCCGGTTGTATTATTTGTGAAATTAACAGTAGATGGTGCAGAACAAAACGTAGTGTCATCGGCTGCAAATTGAATAACAGGAGGATTTGCAACAGTTACGTAACCCTGAAAAGTTGTATCATCTTTACACCCATGTTCATCAGTTACTTGCAACGAAATAGTATAACTCCCGATTAATGAATAAGTGTGAGTAGGATTTTGCAGGGTTGAAGTTGCTCCACCGCCAAAATCCCATTGCCATTGGGTAATATTTCCATCACCCTGAATTGATAAATCGTTAAACGTAACATTAAAAGGAGGACATCCCGATAAAGGTGCAACTCCGGCAAAATTAGCATTAGGTAATGCAAAAACAGTAATATAAGCAGTTTTTGTTTTTGTATTTGTTGATGTTCCATTTGAAACAGTTAAAGAAACAGTATATACACCCGGGTTTACATAATTTGCCGAAGGAGTTTGTAAAGTAGAAGTGTTTCCGTTTCCAAAATTCCATAAATATGTAAGAGTGCCGGTTCCCGATGAAAGGTTTGTAAAATTTACAACTAAAGGAGTACATCCTTGTAATGGAGAGGCATTAAAGTTAGCAGTTACCTGCCCAAATGAGTGAGTATAACAACAAACTGTAAAAATAATAGCAACTAAATATTTCATTAATTATACTATTTTGAAATTATTTAATGGTGCAATTTATGCAAAAATTTAATAAAAATAAAATTCTTTTTTTGCAATGTTACAAATTTATTTGTAAATGAATTTAAAAAAAAATACTATTTTTGCCTAATTATAAGTTTATTGTGAAAAACAAAATATATATTTATTTAATTATAATTTTGATAGTTAGTGCTACTAATTTGTTTGCACAAGATATTCATTTTTCACAATTTTATGCATCGCCTCTTTCTTTAAATCCTGCAAATACCGGCAATTATGATGGTGATTGGCGAATAATGAACAATTATCGTAACCAGTGGAGATCTTTATCTATTCCTTTTAGAACAATTTCTATTGGTTTTGACGGGCAGTTAAGGATTCATGCCGAAAAATTTAGTGGCGGTATTTATGTGTTAAATGATAAATCGGGTCCCGCAGGACTTACAGTTAATAAATTATTTCTCTCATTTGCTTGGCACAAAACTATTAACGGGCATAATTTCCATACTGGAATTCAAGGTGGTATGGTATTTAAAAGTTTTTCAATGGGTCCATTAACATTTCCTAATCAGTTTGATATGACTACAGGTTATTTTAACAACCAACTTCCACTAAACGAAAACAATGCAAATTTGAATGATAACTATCCCGACTTAAATTTTGGCGTGGGATGGAATAAAAGATTACGTTTTTTTGAACCCGAATTAGGTATTTCATTTTTCCATTTAACAATGCCCAAAGAAACTTTTTTGGGAAATAATAATCGTTTGCCAATTCGAACAGCTTTTAATGCAGGTTTAAATATCCCAATAAAAAACTGGTTTGTACATCCAATGGCTTTATATATGCGACAAACTCGTGCAACTGATTTGTTAGGCGGATTAGAATTTGGTTTTAATATTCCAAAAGCAAAAGTTATAAAGCAAATATTTGCAGGTTACTTTTTTAGAAATGATTTTTCTACTGCATTTGATGCTTCTATTGCTGTTATTGGTCTTCAATTTAAACAATTAAGACTTGGATTTAGTTACGATGTTAATTCTTCGCCATTAAAAGTTGCAACAAATCACAGGGGCGCATTTGAAGTTTCTTTAATTTATATTTCAAAAAGTACTATTCCGCAAAAAATTACACTTCCATGCGACAGATTATAACAAATTATCATAGGAAGTTTTGTAGAAATATTTTTTCTATAGTTGTGATACTTTTTGTAATAAATAACTATGTGTTTTCTCAACCTGATGAAACCATAAAGCACTCCAGTCCTTCTAAAATAAAAGGTTTTGCTAAAAACTCTGAACGTCTTGGCGACACTTATTCAGCAATAGAATATTACGAACAACTTCAAAAAAATCAGCCTAAAAATAATGAATATACAATGGAACTTGGCAGGCTTTATCAAAAAACCCGTAATTATCCTATGGCAAAAGAGTATTACACAAGAGCTTTTGAAAATGATAAGGATGCTTATCCCGATGCACTTTATTATCAGGCATTAATGGAAAAAATGAGCGGTGATTATGACAAAGCAAAAGAAGATTTTCAAAAGTTTTTAAAACTCTTAAAGAGTTCTTCATTGGATAAGTCATTTAAAAAACTTGCTGACAATGAAATAGCCGGTTGCGACTTAGCAAAGCTCAATCTCGAATCTGCTTCAAAAGTAATGCTTTTTCATCTCGATACTTCTATAAACAAAGCCCATGTTGAAATGTCGCCATATCCTGTTGGAAAAAACAATATTATTTATGCTTCGTTAAAAGCAGATAAAGTAAAATATATTGATTTGCAGGATGCTTCGCAAAAAATGCCTGTTCGTCAAATTTATACAGCAAAAAGAGTTGGAGATAAATGGCAATCTTCAGGAATTTTTGAAGGACCTTTTAATGAACCAGATGTAAATACTTGCAATGGTGCTTTTTCGCCCGATGGCAATCGCTTCTTTTTTACCCGTTGTAACTTAAATTGGAATAATAAAGCTATTTGCGAAATTTATTTAAGCCGTAAATCCGAAGGCGAATGGTCAGAACCCGAAAAACTCAATAAAGAAATAAATGACCCTAATTATACTTCTACACAACCTACAGTTGGAAACAATTCGAAATTAAACTCCGAAGTATTATATTTTGTTTCTGATCGTCCAGGTGGAAAAGGCGGTTTAGATATCTGGTATTCAGATTACAACGAAAAGAAAGGAGATTTCCAAACACCAAAAAACGCAGGAAATAAAATAAACACCATTGGCGATGAAATTACTCCGTTTTATGATATGAGCAGCCGTACACTTTATTTCAGCACAACAGGTTGGCCAAGCATGGGGGGATTTGATGTATATAAAAGTATTGGCGAATTAAGCTCATGGATAGCACCAAAAAATATCGGGTACCCATTAAATACAAGTACTGACGATTTATATTTTGTTGTTGGAAAAAATAAAGAAGAAGGTTTTTTAGTATCAAACCGCAAAGGTGGCGTGGCTTTGCTTAGCGAAACTTGTTGCGATGATATTTACGAATATAAATGGTTAGAGTTTATTCGTGTAGGTGTTACCGGAAAAATTTATGCTATTAAAGATAGTACCATTTACAAACAACTTGAGCATAAAATTGAAGTAGAAAAATTTATTAGCGATGATGACCCATTTGAGAAAATTGACCCACTTAATAAGCAAGTTGTTAATTTATTTTTAGTTGCCGACGAAAAAGAAAAAATATTTATAAAGTCAGATACTACTGATATTGATGGAAGATATTTTTTTGATATCGAACCAGGTAAAGAATATAAAGTTGTAGTTGAAAATTATGGGATGTTTAATAAAGAACTTAAGGTTGATACACGTAAAATTATTAAATCGGATACAATTCGCTTAGATGCAATTTACATTAACATTCTGCCTAAAGAACCTATAGTAATAAAAAATAGATTATTTTACGATTTCGACGATTGGAGGCTAACAGAAAAATCGCTGCTTGCAATTGATTCCTCATTATTAAAAATTCTTATTGATAATCCAAGAATTGTGGTTGAAATCAGATCACATACAGACAGTAAGGGCGATGATGATTATAACTTAAAATTATCTCAACGTCGTGCCGATGGTTTGGTAAAGTATCTTATAAGTAAAGGCATAGCTGCAGAACGTTTAACTGCAAAAGGATATGGTGAAAGTATTCCTATTGCACCAAATGAGAACCCTGATGGCAGTGATAATCCAGAAGGTCGACAGATGAACCGCCGAACCGAATTTCTTATAATAGGTTCACTCGACCAATATTCAAAAATTATTTATCAGGAATAAATTTAAAATCGGACTCCCATTAGAGATAGTCCTA
>JAVHPR010000338.1:0-1955 GCA_036170695.1 Bacteroidia bacterium | reverse complement strand
AACTTTGGCAAAGTTAATAACACTGATTCTTCTTTTACCCTTATTGCAATATGAAAATGATTTGGCAACAAGCAATAGGCAAAAGTATCAATAAACGGCGAAATATATTGTTTGTATTTTTCGAGAAAGAAATAATAATTATCCTCCGACTTATAAATACCAGATTCGCCCACCGCATGATTGTATATGTGGTAGTATTTTTCAGGTTCTAATATAGGGTAATATTTATTCATTTTTCCTTCTCTTTTAACTTTGGCAAAGTTTTAAAACTTTGCCAAAGTTATTTAATTGCTTTCTTATAAACTCTTTAAATAATTTACCAATCCCTTTGCTTCAAATACAGCCATAAGTTGATGTGGAAGAGGAGCAAATTTAAATATTTGAGAATCAATTTTAATTTCACCTTTGGCAAAATCAACATTTACTTTTGCGCCTTGTTTATAATTATTAACTGCTTCGGGAACAACAAGAATAGGTAATCCTTGATTAACTGATGAACGGTAGAAAATACGATTTACAGATTTGCAAATTACTGCTTTTACACCTGCATGTGCAAGTCCAACAGCGGGATGCTCACGACTACTTCCACAACCAAAATTATCGCCTGCAAAAATAATATCGCCTTCTTTTACATTTTCGGCAAATGTTTCGTCAAAACCTTTGAATAAATGGGGCATAATTCCAATAGCATCTGAACTTGTAACACTGTAAGTTAAATTTCCCGCAAACATCTGGTCGGTATTAAAATTATCTACATCGGTATAATTCCAGACATTATCATTTTTCCGATTTTCACCTTTTGGAATTGATGTTGTAGTTGCAACATTTATTTCGGAAATGAACTTATCATTAGCTTTTATTCCTCTTGGGTCGGTAATTTCGCCAAAAATTGCAGAAGTAGCTACAGTTGCTGGCGAAGCAAGGTAAATGTTTGCATTTTTATTGCCCATTCGCCCAAGAAAATTTCGGTTTGCCGTAGAAATTACATTAAATCCATCGGCAGGAATTCCTTGTCCGGTTCCCAAACATGGTCCACACGAAGAAGCTAAAATTGTTGCTCCGGCTTTCATTAATTTTGTTATAGTTCCATCTTCAATTGCTTGCATGTATATATCTTTTGATGCAGGTATTACCAACAATTGAAAATTTGGTGCAATTTGCTTTCCATCAAGAACTTTTGCAGCAATTTGCAAATCATCAAGACGACCATTTGTGCATGTTCCGATAACTGCTTGGTTAATCTTGGTTCCTTGAACTTCCGAAACAGCTTTTACATTTTCGGGACTATGCGGTGCTGCAACAACTGGAAAAATTTCTGATAAATTAATTTCTATTTCTTTAAAGTATTTTGCATCATCATCAGCCCAAACAGAATTAAAATTCTGTTCGTCATTCCGAACTTGTTTCGGAATCTCTTTACTATTTATATTAGATACTGAAATAAATTCAGCATGACGATTATTATTATTTATAAAATCTTTTAATACATCATCGGCAGGAAAAACTGCATTTTTCGCACCCATTTCTGAGGCAAGATTTGTTATTGTCATCCTTTCAGAAATTGAAAGAGTTTTAACACCTTCGCCATGATATTCAATTGACATATAATTGGCTCCATCGGTACCAATTTTGCCAATGAGCCATAAGCTTATATCTTTGGCATACACGCCATTATTTAGCCTTCCTTTAAGTGTTACTTTAATTGACTCCGGAACTCTAAACCATGTTTCGCCTTTTTTCCAAAGTCCAGCCGATTCGGTTCTGTCAATACCAGCAGCCATAGCATTAAAAGCTCCGGCAGTGCATGTGTGGCTATCACTTCCAACTATGAGCATTCCAGGTTTGGCATAATATGACATAAGTTGATGACAAATACCATCTCCGGCAGCATGAAATTTTTTAATTCCTTGTTCAATTGCAAAGTTTCTAATAATATTATAATCGTTTGCTAATTT
>JAVHPR010000337.1:0-1969 GCA_036170695.1 Bacteroidia bacterium | reverse complement strand
AAATGTTCCTCGTTTCATTTTATTCTGCTTTAGTTATCTGTTAGTTCAATATAGTTAATTCAAGTTTGTTTGGTCACCTTAGCATGACCGGTAACGGCTGAGGCTAAAAGCTGGCGGGCATTTCGGAGCACTTCACTGTCAAATTACGATGAAGTTTATTAGATGCTCTGCCCTTCAATTTAGCACTTTCCGCCCGCTTGATTTTAGCCTTTGTTACCAGTAGCCCTTCTTTTCAGTCTTTTTATAAGTCAAATATTTCTTTTGCCTTTTTCCAATTCTTTTTAAGTATTGGTTTATTAACACTTGTCTCACCGTTTGAAGGCTCACCAGAGAAATGGCAAAATTTTTCAGGATAATCGGGGTCGCTGTATTTACTCCACGATTTGAATGCATCATAACTCATTGGCTTTTCTACATTGAAAGGAATTGGAACACCTGTCCGAATGCAAAAACCAGTCTGCTTGTCAGATGATTTAATAAATGTAGGTTTTGTTTCTACGACTTTCTTCTCTGTTTTTGGTGGAGTGTCAGCAGTAACTTTTTTAACTGTCACTCTAATTTCTTCACTAATAGTCAAAAGTCGCTGAACTTCCTCAAGTGCTGCACTATACAAGTCTGGGTCTTGAGCCTTAGAAATGTAAATGCCCATTTCGTTGTTGTTCTGTTGCGAAAACTCATACAAATTCATTGATGTTATGATTGCTTCGTTTTCGTTTATGTAGCATTTGGCGTGAAGGTTTTTGCACAAACTTGTCCGAATACCAATTTGGCTTTCTAACCAATTATTTTCTTCAAGTTGTAGCTTGTTTTCTCTATAAACAATTCTAATGTCACGCTTTTGAATGTTCAAATTACTCAAATGCTCTTTAATTCTGTCTGTGAACTGCAAGTATGGACTGATAAGAATTAATCTGTCTTTTGTACCTTTGATGAGTTCTTCTAAATGATAAGAAACTCCTGTCGTGTTTAAAAATTTTGCCATATTATATTGTCATTTGATTGTTGTTTTTCTGTCGTCTTAGGGTTACCGCTAACGGTTTTGGGCTTAAAGAAGTGACGGTTTAGAAGCACGAACTGTCACTTACCACAATTGTTAATTAATAGAACCCGTTTGATTAACCACTTCACCAGCCATTTCTTTAAGCCCTTGTTATGCGTTCGTGCTTTTCATACACAATCTACTATCATTTCATAAGTGTTCGTTGTTTTTCAATGGAAGGCCACCATATCAATATAAATTCTGTAATCATTAAAGGATAGACCCAGCAAACCCATTCGTAAACTGTAGATCTCATTTCTTTATTTTCTAAATAATTAAAAACTCCAATGTATTCATTGATATAGGGAAGAAACCGAATAAATACAAAAGCCAAAGCACAAACGTAAGATCGTATCATAAATTGCTTATGCAGCTTGAAGTTTTTCTTTGTCGCAAACCAAAACGCAGCTAGAGTAGTGAATAACCAAATTACTGCAAGAAATCCAAGCGATGGAATTGCTCCGGGAAGTCGGTAGTCCGATAATAAATAAAACACCATTAATGCTGAAACTATGGAACCTCCAATAAAAACTTTACCAGCAATGCGATGCCATTTCTTAAACCGATTTCTAATAAATGGCCAGAATTGTAATGGCCCAAGAAATAATGTGCAACCAGCAGCTATAAAATGAACAATTTTAACCCAATTTCTATTTCCAATTTTTTCACCCGGTGGAATGTCAAAGTAAGGAAGGACATCTACAAAATAAAAATAGACAGATATGGTGAATAATATTGACCAGAAAAATATAAATGATATCTTTTTAACAAAAGTCCCTCTCATTATGTTTTTTTATTTTGAATTATTTTCCTAAAAATCGAAGTATCTATAAACATGAGGCATAACTTGTTTATACCCGCTATAGCATAGCGCCTATCTGCCCAATTATATTTGGCTTTGCGCTATAAACAAGTATAAAATATTATATT
>JAVHPR010000336.1:0-1974 GCA_036170695.1 Bacteroidia bacterium | reverse complement strand
GGCAGGTAATGACCGAAGAAATGTCGTACTACAATGGATTATTGCTGAACAATAACTTCCTGGATTATAAAATTCCAACATCGTTGGATACACCTCCAATTCATACCAACATTATCGAAACGATTGATCCGGAAGGACCATTTGGTGCTAAAGAAACGGGAGAAGGGGCCATTCACGCTGTATTGCCATCCATTGCAAATGCCATATACGATGCGGTTGGAATCCGTATTACTAAACTTCCAATTAAATCAGAAGATGTATTGAGATTATTAAAAGAAAAACAAAATCAAACTTCTAAAGTGGAACTATAATGATTTCGGAAAAAATTTATTTAAAACCTAAGTCAGTTGATGAGGCCTTGAAAATGGCTATTCAGTACAATGATTCCTTTCGTTACCTGGCTGGTGGAACTGATGTTATTGTAAATAAATATCAGGGCAATGAAGAAGCAAAATGTTTAATTGACATTTCTGGTATTGATGAATTAAAAAATGTGACCACAGATGGGGAATATTTAAAAATAGGAGCATTAATTCGTCTGGATGATTTACAGAAGCATGAAATTATTTTAAAAACATTTCCTGCACTTATTAATGTTGCTCACGAAGCGGCTTCTCCAATGTTACGCAAAACAGCTACTATTGGCGGAAATGTGTTATGCGAAAACCGGTGTTCGTTTTATAATCAATCGGAAAGGTGGCGCGAAGCGGTGGGATATTGTCTGAAATGTGACGGCGCAATATGTATTGCCACAGGTGGGAAAAAAAGTTGTTTCTCTAAATTTGTTTCTGACACGGCACCGGTACTTATCAGCATGGATGCTCAAATTGAAGTTGCAGATAAGGATGGAATAAAAACACTTCCGCTGGAAAGCATTTATACCGGTGATGGAATTGCTCCACGAAACCTTAGTAAAGCTGCAATAATTAAAAGTATTATTCTTCCTTTAAACAGGAATTTCAAATGTGATTTCAGAAAATTACGTCCGCGAGAAGCTGTTGATTTTACTTCATTAACAACTGCCGTAACAATCGATAATAAAGGGAAAGTGAAAATAGTGGTTGGAGGGGTGGATCCCAAACCGCTAGTTGTTGAGGGAACAAGGGATGATGATAAAAACGAATTAATAAAAAAAGCAATAAAAAAAGCAAGGATTGTTGATAACGATGTTTATTCACGGGAATATCGAAAAGCAATGATACCGGTATTTCTCAACAGGTGTTTTAATGAAATAAATTGATTTGAAGATGATTGGGGATTTAGGTACATTTCAATTTAGTAAATTGAATTTGGCGTTTAATCAGAAAATTAAAACGAAACTTTTTATTGGTTTAGGGCTTTCATTTTCGGTGATAATCTTCATTATAGATTTGTTAAAGCCTAATGGAATCAACGTTTGTATCTGCTATACAGGTGTGGTTCTTCTTTCCATGTGGACGAATGATAAAAAGCATGCTGTTTTTGCGGTTATTTCTAGTGTTTTATTAACAATTGTAGGTTATTTTCTTTCTCATGAAGTTTCATTCAACGCAGAAGATATTTTGGAAATCGAAAATCGGATACTCGCTATTTTTGTTGTTGTTATATGCGCATTAGGGATAATCAAGTATAAAAAAATGGAGCAGATAGCTATGCAGCAACAGGGGGAATTAAAACAGTTAACAATAAACCTTAAGACAACAAATTCGCACCTGGAAGAACGTGTTAAAGAAAGAGCTATAGTGCTTGAAAGTGCTCTTCGGAAACTTGAAAAATCAGAAGCGGAGTTGCAAAAATCATTGGAACAGGAAAAGGAGTTAAATGAACTTAAAACACGGTTTGTTTCAACAGCTTCTCATGAATTTCGTACACCGCTTACAACAATATTATCTTCACTTTCACTCGTCTCGAAATACGGGGAACAAAACGATAAAGAAAATCAAAACAGGCATATCGACAGAATTAAATCTTCGGTTATGCACCTTACAGAAATTT
>JAVHPR010000335.1:0-1974 GCA_036170695.1 Bacteroidia bacterium | reverse complement strand
AGATCGTTTTTTTGTGAATCAAATGTCGCCTATGCTATGTAGTTATTAGTAACAACAATTCCTCCTGATGCCGCAACAATATAAAGGTCGTTATCATACCAAGTTAGATCGCCGTCTGAATAGAATCCTGTAGTACCAATAAATGTTGCAGCAGCAGTTCCAACGTTCACTTTATATAAATTCGATCCGCCGGCCATTAGAAGTGTTGAATCGTTTAGATCTACGAGTGAGTTTCCATTAAATCCCATTACTCCAATAAATGTGGCAGCCCCATTTAGCGTATCGATTTTATATAAATATCCTGGCGATGCTATGCCCCAAATTTGCCCATTAGAAGTAACTGCAATATCATACAAATCTGTACCTGATGGTCCAATTAATTGAGATGAACAGTTAACTAAATTCACGGAGTAAATTTGCTGCCCTGACGTGCAGGCATAAATTTTTTGTTGTGCAAATATATTAGGGTGAATCAGCAACATCATTATTATACAGAGGAAAATTTTTATTTTCATTTTGTTTTAGAATTATATTAGATGTAAATATTTTAATTAGCGATTTTATTTTTTTGTCAAAACTTGCTCCCAACGATGGGCTAAGCGATGTTGCCGATTTCGTAAACGAAATTATGAAATTACCAGTGGCAAAAACTACTGTCAAGTTTAGCAGTCTCGTCTGCATACAGAAATCACGGGTCAATATCAACGCTTCGCTTTCGTCAGTCCCATAGTACTGCGACAAAATTACTAGCTGTCTAAAAAAGTTCTTTCAACAAACTTTTCGACCAAGATAATGCATTCTACCAATACAAATTACAAATATCCGTGAAAACACCTAGGAAATACCGTGAAAACACCTAGTCAGAAAGTATGATAAAAGGTGAAAATCGATGAGAATGATTGTTACTCTAGGAGTTTATTTGTCTTGGTGCGTATAGGTCTTGATACACGCAGGTTTTAACGCGTTTGGTTGAAAATATTTAAACATTCAAAAGTTTTCGCGTTGTCAAAAAAACGCATTTTACCACAGAACTTCTGTAAAAGTTCTGAACTGTCATATTTAGCACTCTCTTTCCTCCTGAGCTATTTCATTTTAATATTTTCTGCGTACAGTTCCATTTTTACCACAAAACTTCTGGAAAATGGTTGAACTCTCATGTTTAGCACTCTCTTTGTTGTGTCAGGCATTATTTTTTCGGACTGTGCCCGCTAGCAAGCAATTTGTCTAAATATGCCCTTTCCTCATTGTAGGTCATATTCATTATTTCCAAGCTTATTGCGTCTCTGATTTCACGCATTGTTTTCACAGCGTCAAATTCCTTTTTTTTCTTTTTAGTCTTTGTTTCCATATTTCGTAATTTCTTTAGGAGTTCGTATTTCAATCATTGGATGTCCCATTTGGTAGTTGATTCCATTGTATCCTCGTATTCTGTCAAGGTTTACAATATGTTTAAAATTCCAACTAACCAATACGTCTGCTCGGCAAATAGTAGCAATAGCAATATGTTGACAGTCCGCTTTACTTGTTTTTCCTACTACTTTAGCTGAAATATATTTTTCAGCAAGAATACTAGCTTCTGCGGTAAGTTTAACATTTTCTATTTGTTTTTTGGGAATACTCGCCAAAAAATCTTTAACAAATTGTGGTGCTCTTAATAATTCGGCCTCTAATAAGTCTGATACTATTATGGTCAGCTCACCATTAGTTACACGTTTAAAAAATGGTATAGTGTCTTCTGCAAATTCATCGTCAAAATGTCCGCCCACTACCGAAGTGTCTATATAAATTCGTTGTTTCATAACTCAAAAATACGGATAATTTCTTAATTTAGAAAATGACGTTAAGCACTATGGCTTTTTTGAAAACTTGCACCCAACGGCTAGCTAAATGATCCAGCCGCCTTCGTAAACAAAATTATGAAATTACAAGTGGCAAAAACAAATAAAAAATAATTTTCTTCCGCTGCGAAATGTT
>JAVHPR010000334.1:0-1975 GCA_036170695.1 Bacteroidia bacterium | reverse complement strand
GCATTTCGGCCTTAAAATAAAAGCTATTTCGGGACGAAATGCTACTTCACATTTTTTTTAACAAAACAGCGTATAATGCTGTCGGCAGAATGCTTTTCCCCTCATTCAATTGAAGGAGGTCGGGAGGTTTGGTAAGTTATATTTTCATAAATTTGCAAAATGAATTATAAAATTGGTGATAAAGTCCGTTTTTTAAACGAAAAGGGGGAAGGAATAGTAAGTAAAATAATTAATAAAACTACGGTAGGTGTAACTATTGAAGATGGTTTCGAAATTCCGTATGCTACATCAGAACTGTTATTATTTTTTGATGGCCTCAAAACAGACCTACCTGAAAAAAATTGTTCCCCTGATTATATTTCATCCATAACAATTTCGCAGCAGAATCAACTCCCCCTTGAAAAAGCCTGTCCTGAGCTTGTCGAAGGAGGGGCTGGGGGGATTAAAAAACAGGAACCCGATGGAATTTACATTGCTTTTTCCCCTGAAAAGTTAAACGATATACCTCATTCTGATATTAATGTATGGCTAATAAATAATACCGGATACCAATTACTGTTTACTTATTCCTTGTTCCGGAATGGAAATTTTATAACACTGGAAACAGGTGCTGCAAAGGCTAAAGAATCAATGTTAATCGAAACAATTGACAGAAAAGAATTAAGCGACTTTTCTTCTTTTAAAATTGAAGCTTTATTTTTTGATGAGAAGGAACACGAACATCAGCCGCCTGTTAGTGAAATGGTAAAATTAAAACCAATTAAACTTTACAAAGAAAACGCCTTTACTGAAAATAGTTTTATCCCTGAAAAGGCTTTAATCATGAATGTTTACACGCTGAATGATATTATTGATGATGAATCTTTCAACACAAAAACAGATCTCTCAAAAATACTATTCCAGAAACAAAGCAATTCTGATTTTCAAAAAAAATCCAAGCCTCATGCCAGCAACGATCCTGCCTACGAGATGGAAATAAATTTGCATATCGAAGAATTATTGGATAGCTACAAAGGGATGAGCAATGCCGAAATAATTCAGGTACAATTAAAACATTTTCAAACAGCGTTAGATTCTGCTATTAGTGAGCATTATAGAAAATTAATTGTAATACACGGAGTAGGCAATGGAAGGCTAAAACAAGAAGTACGAAAAATACTTTCCCATTATAAAAACATACAATGTTACGATGCTTCATACAGCAAATATGGCTTTGGAGCATCTGAAGTTTCAATTAATTGATTGCTATATATTGAACAATAAATTAGCGTTTAATGTAATTTTTACTAGAAAATGAAAAACATTATTTCACTTCTTATACTGATACTTTTGGTAACAAATGTTTTAGGGCAACAAAACAAACTTTACATTGGCTTCGATGGCAGCCCGGGTCTTATTTTCTTAAGAGGAAATGGTATCGTAAAGTCATATCCAAAACCCACAATTGGTTTTTCTGGCGGGCTGTTTTGTCAATACAACTTTCAGGAAAAATATGCTATACGTACAGCTATTTCTTTTGAACGAAAAGGTTCAAGAACATCCACAACAACAATTGACAATAACGGTGAAATAATTGCGGTTTTGCCAACAAACCAGAATTTTGATTACCTGAACATTCCAGTACTTTTTCAGGTAAATTTCGGGAAAAGAATAAAATACTTTGTAAATGCAGGTGCTTTCTTTGCATACTTAATTAAACAATCAGTTGTTGCAAGCAATGGAACAAGTCTTTCCGGTTCAAATACCAGCAATACAAATTTATATAAACGCTCCGATGCAGGTGTAGTAGCTGGCCTCGGAATTTCAATTCCATTAAAAGAAAAATATGCACTCTCATTTGAAATTAGAAATAATCTGGGACTCCTAAATGTTAACAAACTTCCAGCCAACGCTAACAAATCAGTAAAAACAAACTCCACAAATTTATTAAATTGCTTATCTGCTTTAGACATGTAAAAAAATAGTATCTTAGCTC
>JAVHPR010000333.1:0-10204 GCA_036170695.1 Bacteroidia bacterium | reverse complement strand
AGAGGTGATTTTTACCTCTCTTTTATTTTTTGTTTAGCGGACAATAATGATTTTTATTATAGGTTTTTATAGTTGGATAGAAAGACACAAAAAATAAAATTTTGTATCCGGCAGAATAATTTTATTCCAAATGAAAATAAGAGTTAAAGTGTAATTTATTTTCTATATTTATTATGTATTTCCTTTCTTGTCGGGCAATTGCAAATAATGGAATATCCATAACTCATTTGGTATAAACACCGTCTTTCGATACAATTTACAAAATGAACTTTTGAGCCTATACTATTTCCAACTTTTCCAAGACATACATGATTCTCATTTCCCAAACAACCAAAATTTTGGGTACATTTACTCGTGGCCTTTAAGATTTTTGATTTAATCTCAAATGTTTGTTCCGATGTTCGTTCAGTTTCCATTAAATCTATTTAATTGGTTTAACATTCTTTGCCTTAATGTAATCTATCTATTCAATATTTAAATCTGCTACCGTTTTCCTGTAAAAAAGGACTGTTCGCTCATGGGAAAATTATTAAATCTCTTTTTTCTTCGATTTAATATTAAAAAATCGTCTACACTTTGTGGTTTATTCCCAATTCTTAAAACAGCAAATACCAAATCCTCAACAGTGTAATTAAGGTCAGTACTCCATTTGGCCAGACTTTCTTTATCCGCTAAATTAATTTTTAATTCTTCTCCCATGATTTCATTGATATAATTGAATTGTCAAAATTAGGTGAAGCTTCTGGTTAATTTCTAGGTGTTTTTACACTATTTTTCGCCTAAGTGAAAACACTGTATTTCCTAAGTGTTTTCACTTAGTAAAAAAAACGAAAAAACGCCTAACTCGTTGTTTTTCAATGATGTAATTATTTCCCTCAAAGTGCAAAATCGAAAACATAATTTTTTTTTACAATATCTTTGCAAAAAATAATTTTATTATTAACCTTAAAAAATTAAACTATGAGCTTTACAGGTAGAGAAGATCATTCAATTACATTAACAACAGCAGCGGAATGGACCCGTAATTACAGGACAGCCAACCCGAGTGCTACAAAAGGGCATTTTTATGGAAAAAATGCTATTGAAGCCATCCTTGCACAGGAAGGTTGTGTTGGAATACGTATTTATTATGCGATTGACAATACAGGAGCAAAACAATTAGTGCTGGTTGGTGCAACCACAGCTGAGAACGATTTATACTATGGTGTGCTTGCTGAAAGAGGTGCGCCATGCCCTACTCGTTGTGGAGCAAACAATCCGCTTAATACAACTACATAAAATATGTTGTGAGAAATATTTACTATATTTAAGACGGAATAATCCCCGTCTTTTTTATTAGTATTTATGGATATTGGAACTTTTAATAATTACGTTGAAAATATTTCGTACTTACCTTCTACGATCACTTTTATAGTAGGATTAATGTGCAATAAATCTATAAAAGGGTATTTTGTTCCCATACTTATTTTAGTTTCAGCTTCATTTATTTCTGACATTTTATGTTTTATTTGCCTAAAATCAAGTATCAATATACTTGTAATCTACCGTTTTTATACCCTTGTCGAATTTATACTGATAAGTTTTTTTTACTATCTTTTTTTTAAAAAATATTTTAAGTCAGGATATTTACTTTTGGTGATTCCTGTATTTTTATTTATCGCATTTTCCGATTATAAAATAAATGGACTGATGAATATGGATAACCTTTCTACATCTGTGGAATCAGTTCTTTTGATTCTGTATGCACTTTTTTTATTTTTATTTGTAATGCGTAAATTAATAGTTGATAACATTTTGTCAGAACCTTTTTTTTGGATAAATTCAGGGATATTATTTTATTTTTCAGGCAACCTGTTAATTTATGCTTTTAGTAATTATCTTATTGCTTTCAGAATTTATGACAATAGCGCACTTTGGTTAATTCCGGTGTGCCTGAACATTATTTATAACTTATTTTTTAGTATAGGATTTTGGAAAACAAGAACCCGATAGATGTATTTTCTTTGGTAGTTATTGGAACAATGGGGATGTTAATCCTTGTTTCATTTATTGTGCTTTTTGTTTTGCTGTATCAAAAAAGGATGTTGGCAAATAAAGCAACGATAAAAGAAAATGACAATATTCATCAGCGCAAATTATTAGATGCATCCATTGAAGTTGCTGAACAGGAAAGAAAAAGGATAGCAGCAAATATTCATGACGATATTGGTATGATGCTAAATGTATTAAAGCTAAACCTGACAAAAATTAAACGCAATCGCAGTGATGAAAAACTGGTAGAAACTTTATTAACGGATAGTAATTTATTGATTGAAGATACCGTTG
Organism: Bacteroidia bacterium; assembly: GCA_036170695.1. GTDB lineage: Bacteria > Bacteroidota > Bacteroidia > 2-12-FULL-35-15 > 2-12-FULL-35-15 > 2-12-FULL-35-15. The sequence goes on along the minus strand of JAVHPR010000333.1, from coordinate 7,879 downwards.
CTGCCATACGTGTAATTTCAAATGACCTGATGCCACCTACCTTAGTGAAATTTGGATTTACCAAAGGAATTACTGAATTATGCAAACAGGTTAATGGCTCAGGGCTTATTAATATTAATTTATTGCTTCATGTTGAAAGTATCCCACTGGGGAAGAAAAATGAACTTCAATTATACCGGTTGATAAAAGAGCTTATTAATAATATTATTAAACACGCCGAAGCTTCAATTATTGAATTATCAATAAATGCTACATCTGAATTATTGACAATTACCCTCTCACATAACGGGAAAGGAATAACTACCGAAACGATGCTTATATTGGCTGAATCAAGTGATGGTTTAGGATTAAAAAGCATATTAAGCCGTGCACAATTGACCAATTCTGTTATTCAATATATTGTACTTGGAAACCGAGATTCTAAAATAATAATTGAAACACCCCTAATTGAATGATCAAAAAAATCAAAGTAGCTGTTGTAGATGATCAATACCTTTTCAGGCAGGGACTTGTCTCTTTGCTAAAGGAATTTGAAAAAATTGAGGTGGTAATGGAAGCTTCAAATGGCAATGGATTATTGGAAAAGATGAAGGAAAAGCCGGTTGACATAGTGCTGCTAGATCTAGAAATGCCGCAAATGGATGGCATTGAAACTACAAAGGCTGTAAAACGTCAGTTCCCGTATGTGAAAATTATAATCCTTACCATGCACACAGAAGATGAATTTATTATTCAACTGATAGATAAAGGAGCGAGTGGATTTTTGCCTAAAGATAAAGATATTGATGTGGTAGTTGATGCAATATATTCAGTAATGGAAAATGGTTATTATTTCGACGAACGCATTTCAAAAGCGATGGTGAAAAGTTTGGTTAAAGCTAGAAAAACCCCTCTGGCTCTTAATGTAATGAATTTGTCGAAAATGGAAATTGAGGTGGTAAAATTGATTTGTAAAGAATTTAGCAATAAAGAAATTGCAGCTAAACTTAGTTCAAGTATACGAACAGTTGATACACACAGGTATAATATTTTAGAGAAAATCGGAGCCAAAAATACGGCAGGTATTGTAATGTATGCTGTTAAAAATAATTTATTGGATTGATTGTTTTCTTCAACACATTTTTTTTGAAAGAAATCTATTCTTTAGCTATAAATTGACTAAGCCATTTTTTTGCTTCCAATTCATTTGAAAACGTTTTTGTAGGGACAAAAGGATTGCTGACTTTAACAAAAAAATTACCAATCATACTTCCTAAAGGGCTTTCAACAAGCAATGCAGCGGCTATAAGTCCTTCGCAGCCTTTTTTTGACGCAAAGTATTCACGTGCTGTTTTTGTGGAGTATTTTAAAGACCGGATATTTGCTAAAAGCGGGTATGATTTCTCACCCATGGCTCTTACCCTGTCTTCAACTATTTTATGAGTTGTTTTCAAATCAAGAGATTTCATTTTGAATGTGGATATTACAATCCCATCTTCTAATTCTAATATCATCTCCCGATTTTCTAATAATACTTTTTTCATGATTTTCGGTATAAAAATCTCATATCTAATATCCCAATACTCATATCTAAACAATTAAACATTAAACCTGAAATGCATCATATCACCGTCATTCACCACGTATTCTTTTCCTTCAACTCCCATTTTACCTGCATCTTTACAGGCTACTTCTGAGCCAAGCGTAATAAAATCGTTATATTTAATCACTTCAGCTCTGATAAAACCTTTTTCAAAATCAGTATGAATAACACCGGCCGCCTGAGGGGCTGTCATTCCTTTAATGATGGTCCAGGCACGAACTTCCTTAACACCTGCGGTAAAATAAGTTTGAAGGTTCAATATCCTGTAAGCAGCTTTAATAAGTTTATTTACTCCGGGTTCAGAAAGACCCATATCTGCCAGAAACATTTGCCTCTCCTCATACGTTTCCAAACCGGCAATTTCTGCTTCCATTTGAGCTGTAATTACTAATACTTCGGCATTTTCATTTTTAACAGCTTCTTTCACTGCATCTACGTATTTATTACCCAATTTTACAGATGCTTCATCCACATTACAAACGTATAAAACAGGCTTCACTGTTAACAGGCAGCAGTCGGCAATATAAACCTTATCCTTTTCAGATAGTTCAGCCGAACGGGCTGATTTACCTTGTTCTAAAAGGTTTTTCAAATTCAACAATACCTCATATGCCTTTTTTGCCTCCTGATCATTTCCGGTTTTGGCTTGTTTTTCTACACGTTTTAGTTTTGTATCAACAGTTTCCAAATCTTTCAACTGAAGTTCGGTATCAATAATTTCTTTATCCCTCACAGGATTTATTGTTCCATCCACATGCACCACATTAGGATCATCAAAGCAACGTAATACATGAATTATCGCATTTGTTTCACGAATATTGGCAAGAAATTTATTTCCCAGCCCTTCACCCTTGCTCGCTCCTTTTACAAGACCGGCAATATCAACAATCTCAACAGTAGTAGGTACCACACGCTCCGGCTTCACTAATTTTTCGAGTGCCGAAAGCCGTTCATCCGGAACAGTAATAACACCAATATTAGGCTCTATTGTGCAAAACGGAAAATTTGCTGCCTGAGCCTTTGCATTTGATAAGCAATTAAAAAGAGTTGATTTCCCCACGTTGGGCAATCCCACAATACCACACTGTAACGCCATATTTCTATAATTATTGATTTAGAGAATTGGAGAAATGGAGATTTAAAAGATTGATGAATTTATAATTCTCCATTTCTCTCCTTCTCTAATTCTCCATTTATTTTTCTCTGCAAAGATAGCCAAATTAGCCACCTGATAAATAGCCCCCGATAATATAATTTGGAGTTTTCAACAATAATATAATATTTTCAACAATTCTTTCCCAACCCATAATAATAGATACTTTTGAGCAAATTCCTTCCAAAGAAGAATAATTGGATTATGAATTTGTGTATGTAAAATTGTTTGATGTCCGGTCATGCTGAACTTGTTTCAGCATCTGACGCTGAGAACCTGAAACAAGTTCAGGTTGACATTGCCAATTGTTTAAATTGCCCACTGTAAAATTGTAAAATTAAAATATATGGCTTCATTATCAGAATTAGAAAAAATTTGTCCTCAGGTTCGCAGGGATATTGTCAGAATGATTCATGCTGTTAATTCCGGTCACCCCGGGGCTTCATTGGGTTGTACCGAATATTTTGTTTCTCTGTACTTTGATATTATGCATCACCATCCTAAAATTTTCAGTATGGATGGTATCGGGGAAGATCTATTTTTCCTTTCAAACGGACATCTTTCCTCAGTTTTTTATAGTGTTTTGGCGCGTTCAGGATATTTTCCGGTGGAGGAACTCGCTACTTTCCGCAAATTGAGTACCCGTTTACAAGGGCATCCAACAACGCATGAAGGTTTACCCGGTGTGCGCATTGCTTCCGGTTCTTTGGGACAAGGATTATCTGTTGCCATTGGTGCAGCAACAGCAAAAAAACTAAATAATGACAATTGCCTTGTTTACACTTTACATGGTGATGGTGAATTACAGGAAGGGCAAATTTGGGAAGCAGCCATGTATGCTGCTGGTAGGAAAGTAGATAATCTTATTTCCACTATTGATATGAACGGGCAACAAATTGACGGATCTACTGATCAGGTTTTACCATTAGGCGATTTAAGAGCCAAATGGGAAGCATTTGGTTGGGTTGTACTTTCAATGAATGGAAATAATATATCCGATGTTATTGAAACACTTCGTAAAGCAAAAACTCTTACCGGTAAAGGAAAACCCATCATGATTTTAATGAAAACTGAAATGGGAAATGGTGTTGATTTTATGATGGGTAGTCATAAATGGCATGGCGTTGCACCTAATGATGATCAATTGGCAAAGGCTTTGAGTCAGAATGCTGAAACGCTGGGTGATTATTAATTCAAATCAAGTGATGCCTAAATTTTATTGTGTGACGTCACCCTGAGCTTGTCGAAGGGTGGGGGAGGCATAAAAAAATTGACTGATATCCAATATCTCAATACTTCTGGAGTTAATATTAAATGATTAAACACAACAAAATCTCATCTCTCATATCTCACATCTCAATACTACTTTTGGTGCTTGCTTCCTGTTTCCCAATAAAAGCTCAAAATAGAAGTTTTCCGCCTCCTCCTTTAACACGCATTTTATTTGTTTTTGATGCTTCATTCAGCATGTATGGTCAATGGCAAAGCGGCATGAAAATGGATTTATCCAAAAAATTATTGAGCGAGTTTTTAGATAGCATCAGAGGTACCGAAAATCTGGAATTAGCTTTTCGTGCTTATGGACATCAGGTACCATTACGCCCTCAGCGCAGTTGTACGGATACAAAATTGGAAGTCCCTTTTGGCAAGGATAACATTACCGCGATAAAAAACAAACTTAAAGCCATTGTTCCCAGGGGTACCACCCCGATAGCTTATACATTGGAACAATGTGGTGATGATTTCCCAACACCTTCAAGTTCCACTATAAGAAATATTGTTATTTTGATTACCGATGGAATAGAAGAATGTGATGGCGATCCATGTGCTGTTTCTCTCGCCCTTCAAAAGAAAGGTATCGTATTAAAACCATTTGTTATTGGAATCGGGCTCGACCAGAATTATATGAATTCATTCGGATGTATTGGGAAATTTTATGATGCCTCAAGCGAAACCAGTTTTAAAAATATTTTGAACATCGTAATCTCACAGGCATTAAATAACACGTCAACACAGGTAAATCTAAACGATCAGATAGGCAGACCTACTGAAACTGATGTAGATATGACTTTTTATGATGAGCAATCCGGTATTATACGGTATAACTTTATGCATACCATTAATAATAAAGGGGTACCCGATACGCTAATTATTGATCCCATAGGAACTTATAAAATGGTAGTGCATACTATTCCTCCTATTGAAAAACCTGGCATTCAGATTATACCCGGAAAACATAATATTATTGCAGTGGATGCTCCCCAGGGATATCTTAATTTAAGGATGTCGGGAAATGCGGATTACACTAAAAATCTCACTTGTATTATCAGACGAAGTGAAGATATGCAAACGCTTCACGTTCAAAACTTTAACTCAACAGAAAAGTTCATCGTCGGCAAGTATGATTTGGAGATATTAACGCTTCCGCGGATTAAGTTGGATAAGGTAGATATTTCACAAAGTAAAACCACTTTTATTGAAATTCCTCAATCGGGAAGTGTTACAATAGGGAAACCAACTGAAGGGCCGGGAAGTTTATTTGTTGAAGATAATAATAAAATGGTTTGGGTTTGTAATCTGAACAGTAGTTTCACTGTTGAAACGATTACTCTTCAGCCGGGAAGATACCGTGTGGAATTCAGGCCAAAAAATGCAAAAGAAACTATTTATACGATTGAAAAGATGTTTAAAGTTGAATCAGGAACTTCAACTTCTGTAAGGTTATATTGAGGAAGAATTAGTTAAGAGTCGAAAGTTAAGAATTAAGAGTTAAGAGTTGAGCTTGTGTTAGGTATTGTCCAGATAAGGCTGGCTACACACAGTCTCCCCTCTCCTTTTTCAAGGAGAGGGGCTGGGGGAAGAGGTCTGACAAGTCATTCCGACCATAGTAGAAGAATCTTTTTATTACTAAAAAGATGTCTCGGCACAGCTCGACATGACATTGCGTTTTTTTATAATTAACTCAACAGTAGTTTAAAATTATATGCCTATCGGTGACTTTGCCACAATCAAATCAGGCATTTGAAGTGTGAGTAATCAAAAGTTTGTTAAAATCATTACTTGAAGAACAAATTTAAAATATAATGTTTCCATTGGGAATACCATGTATGTCATGTTAAGAAAATTATTGATCGGACAGGCGCAGAAGCCAGAAAAGGTTGCGGGGGCTGTGTCAGCTGGTGTGTGAGCCGATGACCTTTTCTTGAATTTTTGTTTCTTTTGTTTCAAGACAAAAGAAAAAACACTGAAATTTTGTATCTCGATTTTTATCGAGATTGTTAGTTTTGAATGTACCTTTAAAGAAAGTTTATTATTTAATAAACCAACTATTTTATGAGTCAAAATATTACTGTATAACAGAATCTTGTTTCTTTGTTGCAAAGTTCCAGACAAGCATATAAAATTATTTATATTAATAATTGTAAAAAATGAAAAAATACACATACACCGAAAAAAAAGATACACGTTCCGGCTTTGGTGCAGGATTATCTGAATTAGGGAAAAGTAATCCCAACGTTGTTGCGCTATGCGCTGATTTAACAGGTTCCTTAAAAATGGATGCCTTCGCAAAAGATTATCCCGAGCGATTTTTTCAAATTGGTATAGCAGAGGCAAATATGATGGGTATTGCTGCAGGTTTAACTATTGGTGGTAAAATACCTTTTACCGGAACATTTGCTAATTTCTCCACCGGACGGGTGTACGATCAGATTCGTCAATCAATAGCCTATTCTAATAAGAATGTAAAAATATGTGCTTCACATGCCGGTTTAACCTTAGGTGAAGATGGTGCAACTCACCAGATTTTAGAAGATTTAGGTTTGATGAAAATGCTACCGGGAATGGTAGTTATCAATCCTTGTGATTATAACCAAACCAAGGCTGCAACTATTGCTATTGCCAATTACAAAGGTCCTGTTTATTTGCGTTTTGGCAGACCGAGTGTTCCTAATTTCACTCCGGCTGATCAGGAATTTAAAATTGGTAAAGCTTTGATACTCAATGAGGGCACTGATGTAACAATATTTGCAACCGGACATTTGGTTTGGAAAGCAATTGAGGCAGGAGAATATCTGGCTAAGCAAGGTATTAACGCAGAAATAATAAATATTCATACCATCAAACCTTTGGATAATTCAGCGGTTCTCGCATCCGCTAAAAAAACGCGTTGCGTTGTCACAGCAGAAGAACATCAAATGAATGGCGGGCTGGGTGATAGCATTGCCCAATTGTTAGCCCGAAAGTTGCCAACACCAATTGAAATGATTGCCGTTAATGATAAATTCGGTGAAAGCGGAACTCCCGACCAACTGATGATAAAATATGGTTTGGATACTGTAAATATTATTGATGCAGTGAAAAAGGTAATCAGCAGAAAAAGTCCTTTGTAATCATTTGGATTTTCTCAAATAGTGTGTCGTCACCCTGAGCTTGTCGAAGGGTGTGCGATGGCTTCTGTAATTATTATAGATGCCGTGAAAAAGTTAATCAGCAGAAAAAGTCCTTTGTAATCATTTGGATTTTTTCAAATAGTGCGTCGTCACCCTGAGCTTGTCGAAGGGTGTGCGATGGCTTTCCAAATACTTCCCTTCGACTCCGCTCAGGGCAGGCTGGCTCAGTATGACTTACAGACAATAAATTTCTACCCTTTAGTAGCACTTACTGCCGTATTTTCAGCTTGTTGAATTACCTTCTCCTCCTTACGATAAATAATCCCACGCTCCTTCAGGTAATTTATGAAATGGTTAAAACAAACTTCATATTTACCAACCAATTCAGGAGGAAAAACTCCTTTTTCAGCAAACAGATTTTCCAGCACCATGTTTACAGCAGCAGTAGCGGTATATCCCGTTGTACGAGCCATTGAAGAGGTCTGAGTTTCTTTATTATACTCATCATGTAAATGATAGCTAATTTTTTTCGTTACACCATTTTCATCACCAACCACAGTAACTCTCATCACGGTGATTTCTTCTTCCGTTTCACCTAATTTCCAATCGTTAAACAGTACTTTGGAAGTGAAGTCCAAAGGAACAATATCCACACCATTTACCTGAATTGGTTCTTTGCTAAGGAAACCTGAATCGCGTAAAGCAAGTACTTTTTCAATATGTCCGGGATAACGCATTGTTTTCTCTTTCATA
>JAVHPR010000332.1:0-10235 GCA_036170695.1 Bacteroidia bacterium | reverse complement strand
TTTTTACAGAGTTAAGTTGTTGACAATCAAATTGTTAATAACACCGAAACTTTAGATATATGATTATGGCTGGTTAAAACTAAAAGATGTAGTGGAAGAAATATATAGCTTACTGTTCTTCTGTATATTGAGTTTATTTGTCATCAAAAAATGGAAAACTAATTTTATGCGCTGGAGTGTTTTCGGTTTAAATATGTTTGTAGCAACAGGATTTATATTTTGGGGCTTATTTCAAATTGGAGCATTACGTAATTCTTATTTAAGTACCGAAAATTCTGAATACCTTTCTTCTAACAGTATGTTCATTTACATACGATATATTGCTTTTGCATTATTTATTGCACTGCTTTTTTTAACTCACCTTCTATTAAAAACAGATCCATTTAATAAAAGTAGTTTGCCCAAAATATATTCGGGAAGTATAGTACATTTATTTATTCTGATTATGCTTAGCAATGAACTTATCCATTTAAATATTTTACACAATTATGGATCAGTGGGGAATTATTATAATGCAGAACAAACAGTATATAGGATAGGACTCACAGCACTTTGGGGTATTTATTCTTTTATACTCATAGCCTTTGGAATATTCAGAAAAAACAAGGTAATGCGTATTGCAGCAATTTCCCTTTTTGGAATTACCCTCCTGAAATTAATAATTTTTGATACCTGGAATTTATCCACTGGCTATAAAGTCATTGCCTACATGCTCTTAGGCGTAATATTGCTTGTTGTTGCATTTTTATACCAAAAATTTAAAGTCTTTATTTTTGGTGATGATGAGCAAACCAAACCTGAGTAAATCTATTCCAATGAAATCAAAAAACACTTGCATATTCACATTATTGATTCTCGTCCTGCCCACAACAATTTTTTCGCAAGCATCGAATTATTCGTATATGCGAAAATTAGATAAAACGGAGAAAGAAAACTTTTATTCTATATCTCTTCTTCCTGAAATTGTTGCAAATTGTAAAAGTGAATTGAATGATATCCGATTATATAATTTTGCTAATAATGATACAGTCGAAATCCCCTATGTGTTGGAATGGCTCGGAAACAAAAATGAAGAAAAGGCTATTCCTTTTGAACTTATAAATGATACGCATAGCGAAAAATGTTGTTCCTACCTTACTTTAAAATTTAATAAAAAACAAATCATTAACCGAATAAAATTAGATGTTTTGGAGGCTAATTTTGATAAATGGGTAAAAATAGAAGGAAGCAGCGATAATAAAAATTGGTTTACAATAAAAGAGCATTTAAGAATTGTCCGTTTTAAAAACAGCGAAGAGCATTTTGAATATACCACATTGGATTTTCCAAATTCTGAATTTGCCTATTATAGGTTAGTAATTAACGATGATGGAGGCTATCGAATAAAAATTTCAAATGCTTATGCTTATGAAAGTAAAGAAACGACCGGAAGTTACAGCGAACTGAAAATAAATAGCCGTAAACAAACTGAAAATAAAAAGGAAAAGACATCAGAACTGATTGTTGAATTGCCATACGCATATAGGATAGATCACATTACAATTAATAGTAATTCAACTAAAGATTTTTACCGGAACATTAATCTATACCGCTCTGGTGGAATGAATCACTCTCCTAACAATGATAAAGAAAACTGGTATCTTATCAACACCTCAATATTTTCTTCAATTGAGAATAACTTTATTAATTGTTTTAATGAACAAATAAAAAAACTAAAAATTGAAATTTTAAATTATGATGATGCACCTATTGAAATAAATGAAATTAAAGCTTTTACAGAACAATGTCATTTGGTGTCAGCTGTTCCTGCCTCGGAGAATATATATTTAACATATGGCAAAGCAAATGACAATGCACCTACCTACGATTTAATGCATTTTAGAGAAAAAATTCCTTTTTCAATAACAGAACTTAATTACGGATCTGAACAAGAAATACCTAATACTTCGGGAACAAAAAATGCATCAATAAAAAAAGCATTAATTGAAAATAAAAAATGGTTGTGGACAGCAATGGGGGCTATTATCCTGTTAATTGGATTTTTTTCGATTAAACTATTAAAGAAAGAACAAGAATAGTCAGAAAATAGAGAAAAGACAATTTAAAATAGATGACCAAAATATACTGTATCCTTTATTTTACACTAATGACTATAATGAATAATAATACAGTAGGTAATGATGAAATTTGGAAACAGCTTAATGAAACAACCTGGAAAAAAGGTTGATAACTGGGCTGGTAAGGGCTATACTTTTTATGAAGATAATAATGGTATAAAAAGGTGTGTAACACAAGTATATGGCAGTGGTGTATATGTTGTAACTCCTCTCGCGTATTTAAAAGTTGAAATTAAAAATGATACTATTCTTTTAATGGTAAATATCGCGGCAGCTCCAAATCATTACGACTATCAAACAATGGAAACACTGGTGTCCAAAGGAGATCGATTGTATTCAGCAGATGAAAAATTCAATTTTATTTTATTTTCAAAAACGCCACTTGTATATGATTTTCATACCCCCTCTTCAGGAAAAAAAATCCCTTTGGAAGAGTTAAAGAAATTTAAGGAATAATTGATTTAATTGTGGTTCTATAGTCCTTTGTATTGGTAAAACCTTCGTAACCCCCTTGCCTTTATTGTTTTAATGCCCTACAATTGGCAATATTCCCCGATTATGAACTATTATTTATGACTAAAAACCTATTAATTGGGGCATATACAGCCCATTTTATTAACAAAAGCCCTGTTTATCAACAAAATTTAAATATTTTCCCCCTAAAACTTGCGTTGTATATGGAAACTGTTTTAAATTTGCTGTAATAAATATATGTTTAACCCTTAATTAATAAAAAAATGAACAAATCAGAATTAGTTGACGCTATTGCAGCAGAAACAAAATTGACAAAAGTTGATGCTACAAAAGCATTAGAAGCATTCGTTAACGCTACAACTAAAGCACTAAAAAAAGGTGATAGAGTTGCATTAGTTGGTTTCGGTTCTTTCTCAGTTGCTAAAAGAGCAGCAAGAGTTGGTCGTAATCCTCAAACAGGAAAAGCTATTAAAATTAGCGCTAAAAAAGTAGCTAAATTTAAAGCAGGTACTGATTTAGGAAAAGCTGTTAACAAATAGTCTATTCAGCTAAAAAAATAAAAATGCCCCCTTCCAAAATTGGAAGGGGGCATTTTTATTGAAAATTAAATTCAAATTATCAAATTACTATTTCCCATTTTTAGCCTTTTGCTTGTTTTTCTTTTCCAGATTAATATTGTACCGTATATCACGCCAGTACTCCGTCCCATAGCTAACAAATACTTCAGAACCTGAAACAAAATCTTTTGTAGCTGCTATCCATCCGGAATTTTTATAGATTTCGTATTTACAATTATTTGTAATCCCTTTAATTTTTGTTAGACCTTTAGCGTCATTTGCAAAACGTGCTAAAGCTTCAGGAGTATTGAATGCATCAATACATTTTTTACGACTCACATAAAACACATAGCCACCCTCGTCACGTTCTGCACGTATATCACATTCTTTCCAACTAATTATCTCTCCCAGATATTCTACCAGACGTTCTCCTTTTTTTACATCACGTTTGGTAAACAAACCTTTTCCTGCACCTGGAATGGTTGATTTTTTTACTACTAAATCTTTGTACATATATTTTTTTTGAGGTTGTGAAAATAATGAAAACTTTGATTTGAACATCAATTTATTTTCAAATAGAAATGTAAAAATAGTTAATCTTTTAGTTATTTCAACAACTATCAATAACTATGGCAAAGGATTTTTTATCAGTCGTTTATAATTTGCTAAAACAAATATCAACAAAAAATAAAAAAATGGCTCTATCTCAAACCGCATGCGCATAGATTCCGAAGGATCTATTGTGGAATATATGATAGTGAATAAAAGAGTATATAAAAGTACAAATCGAATTTCAAAAGTTAATCTCCTGAAATGAAATAATAAAAAAATCAATATGAATGGATAAACAATCAAGTATAATGAAAACGGAATCACAGTTTTTGTTTCATTTTTAAGATAGATATTTGGCAAATTAAACAGATCATACCATTGAAACAATTTGTTATCTAAATAAGTATTCAAATATTTGTAATCAGCAGTAGGACTTGCCATACACCGAATAAAACCAAGCGAACAATATTTTAAGGAATATACCAGACTAAAATTTTCTTTAAATTCTTTCATAAATTCATCCGAAACCTGCAGGTAACGAATGTTGTTCATATCGTTTTGATTTAATATGGGAACGTCTTTGTAACGAATCACAAGCGGATCGTTATCATTAATAAAATCTATATAATCATTAACAGGCCTGCAAATCCCCACTTTTTCAATTTTTGCACCCTGGCTATTTTTTTCAATATGCCCGTGAAAATACATTCCGGTTAAAGTACTGGATGTAAACTTTCCAAACAATACATAGTTTTTTAAATATAAACTAAATGGCAATAAAAGCAGAATAAAACAAATCGCAATGGTTCTTTTGGATGCCTTTAAAATAAATGGTAACATCAATAAAATAATAATCAGCAGATTATAAGAAGAACGCTCTAAGGATGAAATAACGAGCAAAACAGTTATGTATAAAAGTTTTTTATTGGAGCTGAAATTTCCTACTAAAACATATAACAATAATATACTTTGGATAAATATAAAAGTGGAATAAAAAGGAAATCTGAAATAAATGAATACCGCAGGATTTAAAAACAGAATCGCTAAAAGTAATTTATCATATTTAAAATTAAACTGACGTATAATATTACTAAAAAGCAGGAAACAAAAGCTGTGAAGCAACGGCAATAATAATGCGAAAAACAAGTATCGATGGCCAAAAGAAATAACATCCGCACCATAATGAATAACACTTAGCAAGGGAGGTATTTCATGAAAATAAAGTAGTGACGAAAAGAAATTTTCACGTAAAAACTTAAAATCAATAATGTACCAGAAAGTTTGTTCTACGTTTACCGGTTTCAAACCGAAAATAGAAAACAAAGCATGAATAGCTAAAATTGCTATTATTACTATAGAATGAAATTTTGTTAGTTTTAGCAAAAGAGTTATTTTAAATTTCAAGTTTCATATTCCAAAATTCAAAGCCCGTTTTATTTGAATACAAGTTTTTCTTTGTTACTATATTCCAACCGAATAAATATTTTATTTCGATTTATAAAAGTAAAAATAAAATGTACCGATTAACCACTTGGTCATTGAAAACATAATTTATTTTGTGAGCAGAATTTCAGCCGAATTACGAATTATAAAGGATTACAAATTTATTCGCAAAAATATTTCTACGATTTATCTCTTTTTTTCGTAACTTTAATTTAACAAAAACCTACGTCATGAAAAAAAATCACATATTCTTTACAGTCTTTATCGCATTAATTTTTAACCAAAGCGCCAAAGCACAAACGATTCCGCAACATGATCATGTTGTTATACTTGTATTGGAAAACCACGCATACTCTTCAATTATAGGCTCTTCAAATGCGCCATATATCAATTCATTAGTTAGTGGAACATCTTCGGCCAGTTTTACTCAATCCTTCGGACTATTGCATCCAAGTCAGCCGAATTACCTTATGCTCTACTCTGGCTCTGATCAGGGCATTACAGGAGATGCAGATCCAAGCACTTTCCCATTTACTACTCCAAATCTTGGAGCTAATTTGCTCTCTAATTCATATACATTTACCGGTTATTCCGAAGACCTTCCCTCTGTTGGTTTTAACGGAACAACTTCAGGTAATTATGCACGCAAACACAGTCCATGGATAAACTGGCAGGATGCAACCACAAACGGAATTCCTTCGATAAATAACCAGCCATTCACAAGTTTTCCTACTGATTTTTCAACTTTACCTACGGTTTCTTTTGTAATACCGAACTTAGCCAATGATATGCATAATCCTTTGCTTCTTCCAAGTGCCATTGTTAACGGAGACACATGGGTACAGAATAATATGGACGCCTATATTCAATGGGCAAAAACTCATAACAGTTTATTCATACTTACTTTCGATGAAGATGACGGATATAATATTGGAGGAATTTCAACAAGTACTAACCAAATAACAACATTGTTCGTTGGGGAAAATGTCCTGAAAGGGCAATATTCAGAAACTATCAGCCACTATACCGTTTTGCGAACGCTAGAAAATATGTACGGACTTCCTTTCATTGGAAACAGTGCCACTGAAATTCCCATCACAGACTGTTGGACATTATCTTCAGGAATCAAAAATATCGAAAATAATGAAAGCCTTACTATTTTTCCGAATCCGGCAAATGAAAACATTGCTCTTGATTTTCATTCCGCAACGCAACAAAATATAATAATCTCGATAACTGACATACTTTCCAAAACTATTGTGAACATGGACAAAGAAGTGATGGCTGGAGATAACCATATCCTTTTACCAACTGAAAAATATACTGCCGGGACTTATTTTGTTCATGTGATTTCTTCAAAAAATGAAGTAGTCAGGAAAGTTGTAGTTATAAAATAAATCGTTGTAATTTAATAAACGAAACAACCTGGTCGATTATGTGAAGTGGCACTTAGTATTCAACCTAACGATTAAAATCCTTTCTCCTTCAAACTTATTTGTAAATTCGCAAAAATATTTCCATATGGGTTGTTCCAATTGAAGAATATTTTTTTCAAACTATATGATTAAAATAACATTAACTAGTGGGAAAGACCATAGTTTACACCGATTTCATCCCTGGGTGTTTTCAGGGGCTATCAAGAAATTTAGCGGTGATGTAAAGGAGGGTGAGGTTGTAGAAGTGTACTCCGCCCAAAACGAATTTCTTGGAATGGGTCACTTTCAAATAGGTTCTATCGCTGTCCGGATGTTCTCTTTTACCCAGGTAAAACCTGATTATGATTTCTGGAAAAGTAAAATACAATCAGCATATAATTTCCGGAAACAATTGAATTTAGTGGATAATCCTGCCACCAATTGTTATCGTTTATTTTTTGCCGAAGGTGACGGTTTACCCGGTTTCATTATTGATTTTTACAATGGAACTGCAGTATTTCAATCCTATTCCATTGGAATGCATTTAATAAAAGATCAGTTTGTAAATGCCTTGAAAGAAATAATGGGTGATACACTTATCGCGGTATTTGATAAAAGTGAAGAAACTATGCCCAAACAAGCGCAGGTGAAAGCTACGAATGGTTACCTGTATAAAAGAGATGAATCAATACCAATTAACACAATTGCTTTTGAAAACAACAATAAATTTTATGTTGATTGGGAAGGCGGACAAAAAACAGGATTCTTTTTAGACCAACGTGAAAACCGTAAATTACTTGCAGATTATTCAAAAGATAAAGTTGTTCTGAATACATTTTGTTATACAGGTGGATTCTCCGTTTATGCTGCCAATGCAGGAGCCAGAGAAGTCCACTCTACCGATATTTCAAAAAAAGCAATTGAGCTTACGGATAGAAATATTGAATTAAATAATATCCAAAATCATCAGTCTTTTGCTGTTGATACCTTTGAATTTTTGAAACACAAGGAAAACACTTATGACATTATTGTGCTCGATCCACCGGCATTTGCAAAACATCAAAATGTAAAACATAACGCCATCATGGGTTACAAGCGTTTAAATTATGAAGCCATCAAACAAATAAAACCGGGGGGATTACTATTTACTTTTTCGTGCTCCCAGGTTGTTGATAAAAATACATTTAACAGTACGGTAATGGCGGCGGCAATTGAAGCGGGTCGAAACGTTCGGATATTGCATCATCTTTCACAACCTCCGGATCATTGTGTAAATATTTTCCACCCCGAAGGTGAATATTTAAAAGGGTTGGTGGTGCATGTAGAGTAACGAGGCCCTTCCCGGCCTCCCCTAAAGGGAGGAGCAAAAATAAATTGCCTTTAAACAGCAATAATATGAGTAAATCCAAAAAGAAACACAAAACAAATAATAATTTGCAAACACAAAGCCTCCCCTCAGGGGAGGTTGGAGGGGCTCCCATTAAATATGTCTGGGGCATAATCATTGCTGTTCTTGCATTTTTATTATATTTCAATACAATTGGACATGATTATGCCTTGGATGATTCAGGAGCGATTACCGGGAACCGATATGTGCAGGAAGGTTTTCACGGCATCATAAAATTACTGAAAGTAGATTTCTGGCATTTTTCCAACGCTCATCTTGGTTATTATCGTCCTCTAGCCCTTATTACTTTTGCAATCGAACATCATTTTTTTCTGGGTAACCCTCATATCAGCCATTTAATAAACTGTTTGATTTTTGCATTTTCAGGGTTTATGCTTTTTATACTACTCAATAAAGTATTTAATTCATGTAATGCACTATTCCCATTCATAATTGCTTTACTGTTTGTTGCACATCCTATCCATACCGAAATTGTTGCTAATATAAAAGGGCGCGATGAATTATTAAGCTTTTTAAATGTTTTGTTAATGTTATGGTTCGCACTCAAATATATTGATACGAAAAGAATATTTTACCTGGTAATAAGTTTGCTATTCTGCTATCTGGGAATGCTATCAAAAGAAACAGCACTTACAGGAGTTATGCTGCTCCCTGTTTTCTTATATTATTATAAAGATTTTAAAGTGATTGAATGCCTGAAAAAAAGTATTCCTTTTGCAGTTATTGTCATTGTCTTTTTTATTCAAAAAAAATATTTATTAGGGACGCTAAGCGGCATAATTCCCTCGGATATTGTAAACTATCCTTACACCCAGGGAAATATTAAGCTACCAACCACATTTATGCTTTTTGCATTTTGTTTGCGTCTTTTGATTGTTCCGCACCCTCTCCGTTATGATTATTCTTTTAACCAAATTCCTGCAGTACACCTAAGTAATGGATGGGCTCTGCTTGGTATTATTTTATTTATGGCAGGAGCATTTTTTGCGATTAAGCAAACATTAAAGAAAACCACCTGGGGTTTTGCATTTAGTTTATTTTACATTACCCTCATTCCTGCCTTGGCATTTACAATTTTACGTGGCGGTATTTTTGCTGAACGTTTTTTGTTTTTCCCTTCTCTGGGATTCTGTATTGCTCTGGTATTTGGTGCAGCAATGTTGTTAAAGACAAATATCTATACACCCGCAGTTTCAGCAATGAACTGGGTAAAATCAAATTCTAAATTTGTTCTTCTTTTATTTGTTCCCTTTATTTTATATTCTTTTAAAACGGTAAGCAGGAATAGAGTATGGAAAGACAATTATACTTTGTTTACGACTGATGTAAAAACAGGCAAGAACAGTGCACAAAACCAAAATCATGTTGGAAATCAATATATATACCAGGCATCTGTTGAAAAAGACCCGGCTAAAAAGAAACAAATTGCAAATAAAGGAATTGACGCATTAAGGCAGTCACTTTCTATTCATCCAAAGTTTGGAGAAAGTTATTACCTGATTGGACTTGCTTACCAACTATTAATACCCAACAATGATTCTGCTATTTATTATTATAACAGAGCCATTGCCACAGCGCCAGGTTATTCCGACAGCTATTATCATCTTGGAATTGTATATCAAAATCTTGGAAAAAACAATGTCGCATCGTATTACTATAACGAAGCCGTTAAATACAATCCTGAATACCTGGAACCTAAAAAAGCTGCAGCAGATTTAAAAGCCATGGGAATAGATGTTTTCATAAACCCCCTAACATCAATAGTTGATAGTACTGCCACCAATAAAGACACTAAATTTTATTTCGAACTTGGCAATTATTATGCCTCTCAGGGTAATTACAATCAGGCAGCCAAAAACTTTATAAAATCTGTGGCTTTAGATGACAACAACGACAAGGCATACATCAATCTGGCGAATTGTTATGGTATGCTTAAACAATATGAAAAAGCAATTGCTACCTCTAATCAATTACTTTCCAAAAACCCTAAGAACACGCTGGCTTTGAAAAACATTGCTGTAGTGTATAATATTATGGGAGATGTAAAAAAGTCGAATGAATATCTGCAAAAAATAAGAGATATTGAAGGGAATTGAGGCCATTTAACGATGTGCCAATATAATGATGTGCTGATTTACCAATAGACAATATCACCACAAATACTTATTCCCCCTACCTGGAGTTTATGCTGAGCCTGTCGAAGGAGAGAGGGGATGAAGGGCATAGCCGTCAGGTTAAGTTAAATTTCTTATTATTATCAATGGTTTCA
>JAVHPR010000331.1:0-1980 GCA_036170695.1 Bacteroidia bacterium | reverse complement strand
GAACAACTTTATCGTACTGCCAGCGACTGCGATAAAAATCTTCCCATTTGCGGGTTTGTGGCGAAATTAAATCTTTAATCCAACTCATTTTGTATTGAATAGGTTTTGTTTACTTGGAATATCTTTCTTGTCTTCTTAAAATGTTGTGATTTACACTTAAGCGTTTTCGTTTAAACCATATTATTGTGATTAGCAATATTATAATTAATGAAAGTACCAGAGCATATTGAAAAAACCACACCTTTTTTACCTCCGGCTGCACAAGGTTCTGAGCATCTGTACTTTTTAAAAATAATTGTAAGAATAAAGCTTCGTCTTCTGTTATGGGATTGTCTTTATAAGTTTCCTTCATGGAAGGGAAAGGTGCTGATTTGATGATCCCTTTTGTTCCGGCAAATCCTCCAATACGTGAATGAGCTTTGGTGAGATCTTTGGCTAATGATCCTCCAGTGCCGATTTTATAAAATGTAGCATTATGGCAGGATGCGCAAGAAGCGCCGCCATTTTCAAAACGCATTTCACCATTAAATAATTCTTTTCCTACAAGAATATCGTTTGGAGAATTTGCTTTCAGTACAGAGTCGATTCTGTGCTTCGCAGCGGCCTTTTGTGGGTCAACAGCAGCAGTTTCTGTTTTCCCTCCATCAATAAAAGCAAGTATTTGGTTAACCTGTTCATCGGAAAGGGCGTTGTCAGGCATTTCCGTATTTTCCCACTCCTTAAAGAGTGCCTTAGCATCGGCGTCGCCTGAATTGATGACCTTTGCCGAGGACTGGATAAAACTCACGAGCCATTCGTTTGATCTGCGTTTTGTAATTCCTTTTAAATCGGGACCTGTCAACTTTCCATCGCCAATGGTATGACAGTCAATGCAGGCTTCAAATAGTTTGGCTCCGTCCTGGGCTATGATAGTCTGGTTAAATAATCCTATTATCAATAGGCATGTCAGCCCGGTTTTATAAATGTATATTTTCATTGGTGATTATTATTAATCAATTCAAGGGTTGAATTATTCCTTCCCTCAGATCAATTTCATTATTAAGGGAATTACAAGCCCTCACACTTTCTCGACTCCGCTCGAAATGACTACCCATGCTGTCAGTTCGAGCGGAGTCGAGAACCGTGCGTGAGGATGTTTTATTTGAAAACATTCTTAAATTTTTTATGCTGTCAATTCAAATTGTGTTTCCCATGTTTTTCCGGATTCCTTCAATAAAACAGTAAGTTCAAATAGCTTTTTGTTTTCTTTAGAAATTATTTCCTTACGCTTAATCACATTTCCTTCACCATTTAGCTTATGATTCACTTTGTCGCCGATTCTTGGTAAAAAAGGATAAGAAATGGTAAGCTGTTGATCTTCATCTTCCACCAGCTTTAAAGCTTCATTAAAAAGGATGGTTTCAAACATTTCAACAAATTCATTTTCCTTCATTTCATGTAGATCTTTTTCTTTTAATCCATCGATCCACTCAAAGAAGGTTTCAGTGGTTCTTTCCTTTGCTGCACCCTTTATTTCCTGTGGGAATGGAGTCCTGACATGCTCGTGGTTAGTAAACCAATAAGCAAAACCCGGTTCAATAAATTTTGCAGAAATCACCGAACGCATTTGATCTGATTCTGTTTGTTTGGTTTGATTCATTTTGAATTTGATACTTGTTTTTTAATTAATAATGCGAATCAAAGGTTGAATTTTCTCAAATCGAAGGTTGTCACCCTGAGCCTGTCGAAGGGGGTGCGATGGCCTGCCCAAATACTTCGACAGGCTCAGCATGACCCACACACCCACACATACACACAATTTATTTCTACCCCAAACAGACTTTAACGCCCCTTACTTTATAAAAATTTTGCTCGCTTTTTTTATCCTGAAAATATTATAGATAACATAGATAATTACTGCCCAAACGCCAAAAATGATTCCATTGGCCATAAAAAGCAACCAAAGCGGACTTTTATCCCGAGCTCCCCATAAGGAACGCT
>JAVHPR010000330.1:0-1999 GCA_036170695.1 Bacteroidia bacterium | reverse complement strand
TACTTGGGACTTATTCAGTTACACAGTTCCTGGAGACACCCCAGCATACGTAAAGGACTCGGTGAGAATATCTTGGTTTGTAAAAGACAATTTAGAAACAAATAAAGGACTATATTTATTTAATGAGAAAGAAGACAAAAAATAGCACCAACTATAACATCACTTCTACAAAGGACACTGTTAAACTTGAACTGACTACATAAAACGAACGAAAAAAAATGATACTTGACTTCAAAGACATACCAGCCGGAAACACAGGAGGTGACGGACAAGACCAGTTTGAGTTATTCAGCAGGGACTTCTGTAAAGCAATTGGATTTAAAATAGTCCAACACCCAAGCAGGGGAGCGGACAGGAAAAAGGATATGATAGTTAGCGGAAAGTTTGAAGGGACTAAAGATATTTGGTGGCTTGTAAGTTGTAAGCATAATGCACATTCAAAAACCCGCCGTGCTGTTAATGATACTGACGAGTCAGATTTAATTACACGACTTGTAGTAAATAAGTGCAAAGGATTCATTGGCATATATTCAACAATAGCAACACCCAATTTAAGCAACAATCTTCATGACTTAAGGAACAAATACCAATCGGAAGTGTTTGACCACAGACGAATTGAAGATTACATTTTTGAAAAAGTAGAGAGACATCATTTAGTTTGGAGATACTTTGAAAATTCGTATAACAAACACAAAGACAAATTTAAAGTGAATCAACCCAAAAACAACATGAAATCTCCCAAAAGCAAAACAGCTACAACCTTGACAGAGGACGATATATTACGCATCTCTATGACAGCAATTATTTTAATTGAACTTGAAAAAATTAAACAGCAATACGCTAACTCTAACTGGGACAAAAGAGCTGATACTCTTGGTGAACTTTACAAATATTCAGACCATACAAATCTTAAAATTGCTGAAGCTGTATTTTCATTTCTGTCAAATGTTGCAGACGGCACAAGAAGTGGCATGACATCTGAAGTTGCCCTTTCAGTATTTTCATTGGCTCTTGACTTCTTTCCTTATTCAGAAAGTCCGAAAGACAAAAAGAAGATTATTGAATTGGGCAATCAATGCGCGAACATTGCATTTAGTATGGTTTACGACACAACTATTCATAGACAGGATTATAATGTTGCAATGTATGGTTTGACAATTCTCAAATACATTTACAAGAAGGGTAAGGAACTAAAATTGAAAGCACTCATTGACAAAGTGAACGAGACATACCACGAGATTGAAGAAACACTTAAACGACCTGAAAGAAATGACTTAGGAAATGCAAAGGATTTAGTAAAAGCTTTCAGAGATGATATTGAAAAAGGAACTCTTTCGTTTCCATACCTTCCTGACCATTTAATGAAACTGATTTATGCAGACAAGAAATAGTATTGCTGACTTGGACGGACAGACCTTCATGGCGAGAAATAGAAACCTGAAAACTTAACGACTTGAATTGCACGACCGTCATGTTTTTACGAACTGTATATAGCGACCTGTGTTTACTGACTTTTAGACAATTTTGTGTTGGCTTTGAAATAAAATATTTTTTACAGCACGACCGTCATATTTTTACGAACTGTGTATAACGAACTTTGTTTACTGACTTTTAGACAATTTTGCGTTGATTTTGAAATATAATATTTTTTAAAGCACGACCGTTATGTTTTTACGAATTGGGTATAACGACCTATGTTTACTGGACTTTAAGACAATTTTGTTTTAACTTTGAATAAAATATTTTAAAAAACACGACCGTTATGTTTTTACGAACTGGGTATAACGACCTATGTTTACTGAACTTTAAGACAATTTTGTTTCAACTTTGAATAAAATATTTTTAAAATACCGACCGTTGTGTTTTTACGAACTGGGTATAACGACCTGTGTTTGCTGGACTTTAAGACCGTTAGCTTGAAAACATAACGACTTGAATTATAATCTGACTGAAAGAAAAGCCTACGCCCAACATCACCTAAATGATAAAGCCGTTTATA
>JAVHPR010000329.1:0-1999 GCA_036170695.1 Bacteroidia bacterium | reverse complement strand
GTTCTTTGAGCCATTTTGCCCAATGCAGCCACCATGTTTCATTGTAATGTTTAGCGGTATTGCGAAAATGAGCCATATCTTTTCCTAATTCTCCACCGCAATAATATCCGTAGTTGCCATTATTAGGCGGGTTTATAATGCCGGCTACATGCCCCGACTCTCCCAAAATAAATTCTACTTCACCGCCTACCAGGTGAGTAGTAGTAAAGCAAGTATTACAAGGAGAAATATGGTCTTTGGCTGTACCTACTACATAGCATGGGGTTTTAATTTTACCGAGGTCAACCGGAGTGTTGCAAACCTTCAATGCGTTTTTTTTGCTCAATCCATTTTCCAAAATAATATGTCTGAGATAATAGGTGTACATTTTACCGGGCAGATTGGTGTTATCATTTGTCCAGTGAAGAATGGAAGACAATGGTGGCTCTTTTCCCATGAGGTAGTTATTAACTACATAATTCCAGATTAGGTTGTTAGCACGAATCATATTAAAAGCATTGGTCATATCGGTACCTTTAAGAATTCCGTCATCGCCAATTTCTTTTTCTAATTTTTCTACTAATGGCATATCAACTATTGCGCTTAACTGACCGAAGTCAGAAAAATCGAGCATAGTAGCAAGGAGAGTAACGGTACCGAGATAATTTTTTCTTTTGGCAGCTAATACAGCAGCAACGGCGCCAAGTAAGGTTCCGCCGATGCAATAACCTAATGCATTCACTTTTTTTGCTCCTGTGATTTCACGAATAGCATCTATTGCATCTAATAGTCCTTTTTGGGCATAATCATCTAAGGTAAGTTTTCCCATTTCACCTTTTGGCACTTTCCACGAAGTCATAAATACAGTAAATCCATGTTCAACGGCAAAGCGGACAAAAGAATTTTCGGGTTCCAAGTCTAAAATATAATAACGATTAATCCATGGAGAAATAATAAATAGTGGATTTGTAGATATTTTTTCAGTAAGCGGCTTGTACTGTATAAGTTGAATGAGTTCGTTTTGAAAAACCACAGAACCTTTAGTAGTGGCGATGTTTTTTCCTACCTCGAACTGCGAAAAATCAGTCTGGCTAATTTTTCCCTGATTGATGTCGCCCAAAAGATTTTTGAACCCGCTTATAAGACTTTCTCCATTAGTTTGTTGTGCCAGTTTCAGCACTTCCGGGTTTGTAGCAAGGAAGTTAGCCGGAGAAAGAGCATCTATGTATAATTGTGAGTAAAATTTAAGTTTCTTTTTGGTGGGAGCGTCTATGGTTGATTGTTCTATTATTTCATTAATCAATTCCGAAACCATCAGGTAAGTTTGTTTGATAAAATAAAAATAGTATGGTGATTCGTTCCATTCGGGGGAATTAAATCGTTTATCATCATTGGATAAGGGCTGGTTTCCGTCTTGCAAATGCTGATTGATTTGTTGCCAGAGTTCAGTCTGCTTTTTATAAAAATTAATATAAGCATTTTGTATTTTAAAAAGTGTTTCCGGCTTGGAGGCGGCAGTACTTATGAAAGACTGCATCACTCCCATTATATCCTGGGCAGAGTGAACTAAATTGGGAAGGTTGTGAAAATAAGTTTCTGAAAGCAATTGACCGGCTTTCATCATATCTTTTAGCATTTTTGTGCTATCTTCTTTTTTTTGTGAATGTTCCATAATTTTTGAAAATTTATAAATAAAAAATAATTACAAAAATAAAAAAAATGTAATTATATCAGTTCCTTATATTAAAAAAAATTTAAAGTTTAGAATTTAATTCAAAGTCGGCATTCCACTTTGCAAGTGATTTTAAACATATTACAAAAATTTATATCTTATTATAATTTTGCGTAACATCAGTTAATAAATAAAAAAATACCAAGCATTACATCTTGGTATTTTTTTGAAATCTTATGAAAATTTTAACATTTTTTGTTTTTACGAATTGACTTTTAATCAAAATTTTATTTTTCTTTCCACCAGTTTGTTGGCCAGTAACCTTCTAAAGTTTCTCTTGAAAGTTTT
>JAVHPR010000328.1:0-2003 GCA_036170695.1 Bacteroidia bacterium | reverse complement strand
TTTAAATTGTTTGTACATAAACTTTTTACCATTTGAACCGCCAAACTGGTCGGCAAAACCATCGGAGAAAAGGTATATACAATCGCCTTTGGCAACTTTAAATTCGTGGTTGGTAAAGTCATCCATACGTTCGTAAATGGCTATGGGCATTTTGTCGCCTTTTACTTCCTCAAGATTTGACAACTTTTTTAAAGTTGTCAAATCTGAATTGCCAGTATGAATAATATAAAGCGGATTATTTGCTCCCGCCCACTGGGCGTTGAAGCTCTCGTAGGTTTCGCTTTGCTCTGAGCCTGGTAAAACCTGCGAGAGCTGGGGGTTGAGGTTTATTACTAACAACGAAATATCCATTCCATCTTTTTGCTCGCCACTAACGCCTTTTTGCTGCAAAGCATTAATGATTTCTTTTCTAAGTTCGTTTAAAACGTGGTTTGCCTGTGTTACTTCCTGTTTCCGAACTATTTCGTTTAGGAAACTTATACCCAACATACTCATAAAAGCTCCCGGGACACCGTGCCCGGTGCAATCAGCAACTGTAACAATCAACCAATTATTAACTTGTGTTGTCCAATAAAAATCACCGGATACAATGTCTTTTGGTTTAAAAAGAATAAAAGTTTCGTAGCTAAACTTTGACAAAGTTTGAAACTTTGTCAAAGTTGCAAGGTCAGGTAATACTGCTTCCTGTATTCGTTTGGCATAATTTATACTATCGGTAACATCTTTGTGAATTTCTTCGATATGTTCTTTTTGGTGTGTAACTAAATCGCGTTGGGCTTCTATTTCGTCCCGTTGGGTGCTTATTTCTTCGTTTTGCTGGTTTAGTTGCAGGTTCTTTTGGTCAACCAATTGTTTTTGCTCTTCAATCAGGCGTTTTTGCCGGCGTGTAATGCGCAGCGAACGGTAAACAAATCCCAGAAACACAAGCACAATTGCCAACCCACCGATTATCGAATATCTGACTACCTTTTCTCTTTTTAAATCTGCTGCTGCCACAGCATCTTTCTTGTCCTGTGCGGCTTTGGCGGCGGCTTCCTTTTTCTCATACTCATAATTCATTTCCTTGCGGGTAATTTCTTTGTTTTTGGCGATATTAAATAATGTATCTTTTAATACCATCGCCTTTTTGTAATGCTCCAATGCCAATTTTTCTTTTCCTGTTTTCTCGTAAAGCGTGGTAATTGCATCTTCAAACATCCTTTCATCATACATATCGCCTATTTCTTTGTCCAACTTCAATGCATCAAGCAGGTATTTTTCGGCTTTTGTATATAATTCCCCTCTACGAGAATGATTAGAGGTGTGTCCCGCCTGCTCAGTATAAACCGAACCGATATCGCCGAGCCATATTGCAATATAATTTTTATTTCCAAGTTCTTCATCCATTTTTAATGCTTTGAAATAATGAGCTAATGCTTTATTATATAAAGAATCGGAGAGGGGACGAATGGGTGAGCGGGAGATTTTTCCCTTCTCCGTTTCTCCGTTTCTCCGTTTCTCCACTTCTACTTTCGCTTGCTCATAATAGACAAGTCCGATGTTGCCGAGGTCTGCTGCAATTCCGTTTTTATTTCCAAGTTCTTCTGCCATTTTCAATGCCTTGAAATAATAGTCCAGCGCTTTGGGGTAATCGCCCTGGTTCCAATAGACAATTCCGATGTTGCCGAGGTCTGCTGCAATTAAATTTTTATTTCCAAGTTCTTCATCCATTTTCAATGCCTTGAAATAATAGTCCAGCGCTTTGGGGTAATCGCCCTGGTTCCAATAGACAATTCCGATGTTGCCGAGCCATGTTGCAATTAAATTTTTATTTCCAAGTTCTTCTGCCATTTTCAATGCCTTGAAATAATAGTCCAATGCTTTGGGGTAATCGCCCTGGTCAGAATAGACAATTCCGATGTTGCCGAGGTTTCTTGCAATGGCTTTTTTAACCTCACCCCCAACCCCTCTCCAAAGGAGAGGGGAGTTGGCAATGTTCTTCGAAAACCTCAGGATGATGGTAT
>JAVHPR010000327.1:0-2008 GCA_036170695.1 Bacteroidia bacterium | reverse complement strand
TTAGAAAGAATCCCGTAACTCCACCGGGTTCACAGAGCAGAAATAATTTTACACAAAACTGCACAGCATGTCATTTATGTGTTAGCGTGTGCCCAACGCAAGTTTTGCAGCCTGCTTATTTGGAATACGGACTGCTTGGTATGTTTCAACCGCGAATGGATTTCCAAACCGGATTTTGCAATTTTGAATGCAAACTTTGCGGAGACGTTTGCCCGACAAGCGCAATTTCTCCAATCGCTCTTCAAGAAAAAAAATTAAAACAACTTGGAAAAGCAAAATTTGTAAAGGACAATTGCATCGTTAATACTGAGAATACTGACTGCGGCGCATGCTCTGAACATTGCCCCACAAAAGCGGTAAACATGGTTCCGTATAAAAACAAATTGGTAATTCCGGAAGTGAAAGATGAATTTTGCATCGGCTGCGGCGCGTGCGAATTTGCGTGTCCTACAAAACCGTACAAAGCAATTTATGTTGAAGGGAATCCGAAACATTTGACGGCAAAGATAAACAAAGAAAAAAAGCTTGAACAGAAAGTTGATTATAAAGAAAAATTTCCGTTTTAGGTTTTTTAAAGTTAAAATTGATTTATTCCATCTTCTGTCTTAATTTCAAACAAAATAAAAAAATGTTTTTGAGGACGTGTTGATATTATTCATATTTATATAATTGGAGGTTACGTGAAGTACTATTTAATTATCCCGTTATTGTTTTTGCTTTTAGTTGGCTGCTCTAAAAAATCTAGCAACCCGGTAGAATCTACTCCAGGAATTACATTTACTAAAATATTTAATGGGAGTAATGGGAGTGGTAGTTCTGTGCGGCAAAGCTCTGAAGGTGGATTTATTATTGCTGGAATAACTTTTACTTCTGGAACTGGTCAAGGAGATGTTTATTTAATTAAAACAGATGTAAGCGGAAATGAAATTTGGGAAAAAACTTTTGGGGGAAGTGAACGTGATGGTGGAAGTTCAGTTCAACAAACCTCTGATGGTGGGTTCATAATTGCTGGGTACACTTTTTCTTATGGTGCTGGTAGTAAGGATGTTTATTTAATTAAAACAGATGCGAGTGGAAATAAAATTTGGGAAAAAACTTTCGGTGGGAGTAGTGATGATTGTGGTTATTCCTTACAACAAACATCTGATAGCGGTTTTATTATTGTTGGACGCACTGAATCTTTTGGAGCAGGTCAAGGAGACGTTCATTTAATTAAAACAGATGCAAGTGGAAATGAAATTTGGGAGAAAACTTTTGGAGGAAGTAATGTTGAATATGGCTATTCTGTTCAACAAACCTCTGATGGCGGATTTATTATCGTTGGATTTACATGGTCTTTTGGTGCGGGGAATACGGATATTTATTTAATTAAAACTGATGTAAATGGTAATAAAATTTGGGAAAAGACATTTGGTGGAAGTGGCTATGAATTTGGTTATTCCGTTCAACAAACCTTAGATGATGGATTTATAATTTCTGGAAGCAGTGATTCTTTTGGTGTTGGCAGTTCAGATGTTTATTTAATCAAAACAGATGCAACTGGGAATAAAATATGGGACAAAACATTTGGCAGAAGTGGTTATGACAACGGTGTATCAATTCGCGAGACATCCGATAATGGGTTTATTGTCGTTGGAAACACTTATTCTTTAGATTCGGGTGTTACAGATATTTATTTAATTAAAACTGACGCAAACGGTAATAAAACATGGGAAAAGACATTCGGGGCCGGGGACAACAACTCTGCGTCAGGTTACTCCGTTGAACAAACCTTCGATGGTGGGTTTGCTATTACTGGTCATTTATCTGCTGATATATGTTTAATTAAAACAGATAGTGAAGGAAATGTAAAGTAAGTTTGTTGCACATTTAAAAGCGGAACGGTCGAGACTGTTCCGCTTTGATTTTTTTTATTCCTTTCTTAATCCATCATTACCTGTGTCTAAAACAAACTTCCATTTTCCGTTTTTATCTTTTCTCCAAAAGGTAGTATAAGTTCCGTAACTTG
>JAVHPR010000326.1:0-2017 GCA_036170695.1 Bacteroidia bacterium | reverse complement strand
CAAAGATAATTTTATTTTTTCTATGTGCGCTCTAAACGTATATACCTACAAATTTATTTTACTTCCTTCCTTTTTTCATGGCTATGTTAAAATCTATTACATTTACTTATAATCTATAATACTATATGAACCAAAACCCTGAACAAATGGCACGCGACCATATAGACAAGCAATTGCTTGCCTGCGGCTGGATTATTCAGAATAAGAAAAAAATAAACTTAGCAGCCGGCTTGGGTATTGCTATCAGGGAATACCAAACTGATATTGGCCCGGCTGATTATGTATTGTTTGTTGATAAAAAAGCGGTTGGTATTATTGAAGCAAAACGCGAAGAAGAAGGTGTTCGCTTAACAACCGTTGAAGACCAATCTTTACAGTATGCGACTGCAAAACTTCGTTTATTAAATAACGACCCTTTGCCGTTTGTTTATGAAAGCACTGGCGAGATAACCCGCTTTTCAGATTATAGAGATCCAAAGCCCCGTTCAAGAAATGTATTTACATTTCATCGTCCCGAAACCTTTATTCAATGGATAAAAGAAGCAAAAACATTGCGTGCTCGTTTACAGGATATACCTGTTTTGCCTATTGAAGGGTTACGTGATTGCCAGATTATAGCCATCAATAATCTAGAAAAATCATTTAAAGACCAACGTCCGAAAGCCTTGATTCAGATGGCTACCGGCTCCGGTAAAACATTTACTGCAATCACTTTTATTTACCGCCTATTAAAATTTGCAAAAGCAAAACGTATTTTATTTTTGGTGGATACCAAAAATTTGGGCGAACAGGCCGAAAGCGAATTTCGTTCCTTTACTGCCAATGATGATAACCGTTTGTTTACCGAATTGTATGGCGTTACCCGTTTAAGCAGTTCTTTTATTCCTAACGATAGTCAGGTATATATCAGTACCATTCAGCGGATGTATTCTATTTTAAAAGAAACTGAGCTGGATGAAAGTGCCGAATTAGAAAACCCTAACGAAATAAGGTTTGAAGCCAAAGAACCTGTGCCTGTTGGATATAATGAAAAAGTACCCATCGAGTTTTTTGATTTTGTGGTGATTGATGAATGCCACCGTAGCATTTATAATTTGTGGAAACAAGTATTGGATTATTTTGATGTATTTCAGATTGGCCTAACCGCAACACCGGATAACAGAACCTTTGGTTACTTCAACCAGAACCTTGTTTGCGATTATGGTTATGAAAAAGCCGTGATTGATGGTGTGCTTGTTCCATACAATGTATTTACTGTTGAAACGGAGATCACTAAAAAAGGAAGTAAAATAAAGATTGGCGAAAAAGTGGACAAACGTGAACGTCTAACTCGCAAAAAGTTTTGGGAAGCTATTGATGAAGATATTGAGTATAGCGGTAAA
This sequence comes from Bacteroidia bacterium, assembly GCA_036170695.1. Classification (GTDB taxonomy): domain Bacteria; phylum Bacteroidota; class Bacteroidia; order 2-12-FULL-35-15; family 2-12-FULL-35-15; genus 2-12-FULL-35-15. The sequence continues at coordinate 635 of JAVHPR010000326.1, read as the reverse complement.
CAATTAGATAAAGACATTGTGAACCCAAGTACTATACGAACAATTATTAAAGCAGTAAAAGAGAATTTTCCGGCAATGTTTCCTGACCGCATTGATGCAAATGGGAACTTTGAAGTTCCAAAAACATTAATCTTCGCAAAAACTGATTCACATGCTGAAGATATTATTGAAATTGTACGTGAAGAGTTTGGCGAAGAAAACAAATTCTGTAAAAAAATAACATACAAAAGCGAAGAAGACCCTAAATCGGTATTGCAACAATTCCGTAATGATTATTACCCACGCATAGCAGTAACGGTGGATATGATTGCCACCGGTACCGACATTCGTCCCCTGGAAGTATTATTGTTTATGCGTGATGTAAAAAGCCGGAGTTATTATGAACAAATGAAAGGACGCGGCACACGCACATGCAGCGTTGAAGAGTTAAAAGCAAAAGGAACACCATCTGCAAAATTCAGCAAAGACCATTTTGTAATTATAGATGCCATCGGTGTGGAAAGCTCTCAAAAAACGGACAGCAGGCCGTTAGAAAAGTCACCCGGTGTTTCGTTGAAAGATGTATTGCAAAACATTGCAAGGGTGTACGACAAATATCCCTTTTTCACAAAGATAGGTTGAAAAGTTATTGGGTG
>JAVHPR010000325.1:0-35031 GCA_036170695.1 Bacteroidia bacterium | reverse complement strand
AAACGCCTAAAATCAATGAATTAAAAATGCGCTCTAAGCGTATATACCTAAAAATTAATTTACTTTTGATTTATTACTACTGTTATTTAATTATAAAAAGACGCAATGTCTCGTCGAGATTTGGCGAGACATCTTTGTTAAATGAAAAAAATTCCTCCACTATGGTCGGAATAACATACAATACGTCAAAGCAAATTTAAATAACACTAATTGTTTTTGGAATTTATCCTTAATTCCGTTTGACAATCTTTTAATTCATCTTTCAAATCTTTCAAATTATCTTTCAAATCCTTGATCTCTCTTTCTTGTTTTCCCAAATCTTTATTTAATCCTGCAGCATCCAATACTTTTTGCTTTTCAGAAAGAATTATAGCATACGCATTGACTGAATTATTTGCGAGTCCACTTGTTATTTTTGACTCCGATTTTGCCAAAGAATTTGTAATTAAAGCCAATTGACTGGCTATTGTACTTTTAACAATGCCATTAGGGTCGTTGTCCAATTTTAATACATTAACATACATCGAATCCAACTGTAAAAACAGCTTATTCAGATCTGCCTGTTCCTCTTTAAATTTTTTGTTCTCCTCATTTAATAGTTTATTTTCTTTCTTGGGCACACCACCGTAATCAAAAAATATTGCAATTACGAAAATGATAAAAGTTAATAAAAACAACAACGAAAGTTTAACAATAGCCCAAAGACGGTCTTTCGAGTTTAATGGATCCATATAATTTAATAATTTAACAATTTAACAGTAGGCAATAAAAAGCAATCGGCAATTGACAATTGGCAATAAAAAGTAATCTGTGTAATCCTTTTTTCAATCTGTGTAATCAATTTTAAGATATTAAAAAATTTCTTTTCTTTGGTTTATCGGCATTTTCAGCTTTTTCAGAAGTAACAATAATTCCGGTTTTTTTCTTATCCCCGATAAAGTCAAGTTTATTTAATTTGCTAAGTATTGAAGAAAGTGTGAACACAAATTTCTCAACAATCTGCATTGATCCGTTAATATCATTATGATCATAATCAACATTAACCATTTCGTCAACAATTGCTTCGAACTCTCCCTGATTTATTTCAACAACCCAATCATGAAAATAATTCAACATTTCTTCTTTCCCTGTTCCCGCCTTTGCATCTATTGAATTCTTTATCAATCGTGCCATTGATGCGAAATACTCAATAAATAATACAGGGGGTTGCTCAGGTACTTGCCATCTGAAACGATGAATACTGGTGCTTAAATAATTAACTAAATCTTCAACAAGATATAATACTGTTTTTGCTAATATGTTTTGTTGCTCTTTTTTAAAGATTTTCTGAACAATAGAACAGCAATGAAGTTCCATCTGGCTTAATGCCCCATCCAGGTCTTTGCAAGCTTCCGCTAAATCAATCTGGCTGGTGCTTCGCGATGAAGGTGGAATATATTTTTCGTCAATTTCAATACCATTTGATACCACCTTAAGTTTGCCGATAGAAACATGAAACGCACCATTCTCCCTGATGTTCATATCACTAACATCCAATAAATTTATTGAATATACATAATCAGCAAAAGGGTATCTTGGAGGGTTTTCAGTAGGATCTGTTGCGCCTAAAGTTTTTTTTGAAAATGGATTTACGGAGATAGTTATATAATATGACTTGCCATTTGTAAGATCATCCAGTTTAAACTCCTCCGATAAATCAGCTAAAACATTTTGTTTGTTAACCTGATTTTGATTATTAATATCTATCAAAATACCTGCCGGTGTAACTGCTTTGCACCTCGAAATATTTACCCGTAAAAGTTTAGCTCTGTCAACATCCAAATTTAATTTTAATGATGATGAACTACCGGTTGAAGGTGTCAGCAATCCATAGTTATACTTATTGATGGACATGGAAGCTAACTCTCCCAACTGATAAATAAGGGCATTTTCTTCAGCTTCAAAATGGGAACGGGATAATTTCATCCCATCCACCCAATTCACAAAGTTATATTTTGTTGCCATATATACTAATTTGAAAATTTGTTAATTTGAAAATTAAAATATTCATTCTCAAAAATGAAGACCATTTATTCAATTTGATTTATTTTGTTCATTTGAAACCTAAATTAAATTCATTTTCAAATTAACACATTTTCAAATTGGCTTTATGCTCTTTCAGCAATTACTACATCGTTTTCCCGAATACCATTTTCTCTAATTGAAACCAAGGGATCAATAAATTCTTGCGAACTAAAAAATTTAGGTTTAAAATAAAAATTCCAACCAAAAACGGTATCGGTATCATCAAATATTTTTATTTGCTTTCCTGGATTTGTATCATTGTATTCAGTAATTGCTAAAGCAAAATACAATCCCAATTCCATTTTAAGCGGAGCTCTGCCTCTTATCGGTATCATATCCGAACTCTCAACACCTCTATTGACCTGAATTTCAATCAAAATAATATTTTTATCTTCTAATTGCTCTTCAGGAATTTCAAAATCTATTTCATTTGTTGGAAAATACCATTTTGTGTAAATCTTTTCAGGAATTAGCACTGCTTGTTCTGCAGATTTAATAACTAAAAAAGGTATAATAAACATTATTTGTGCTGCTGTAAATAAAAGTGAATACTCAAACTGTGGAGTAAAAAAATAAACTATCTGATAGGCGAAAACACCTAATATTGCTATATAAATAGTAAAAATTGCTTCATGAAGAAAGGTGCCGCTGCTTTCAGATGCAATATATTTATTTAAAAAGATAAAATGAACAATCCCAAACACAAAAAATAACATCTGAAGGATAATAAAAACTTTTAATGGGTTGTCCAATTGAAGAAATCCTATCAGGCCGGTGCAACCATAAACAAGCATAGTAATTATTGAATAAATAATAAAAACTTTAAAGCTAATTGCTTTGTTCTGGGTTTTTAAAGCATAGAAAATAGATGCAAAGGCTATTGCTGCGGTGAAATATATAACCGGTATAAATTGGCTTTTATTAAAAAATGGTATTAGAAGCATTTTATAAAATTATACTACGTTATTAAAGGGCTACAAATCGGGGTTTTAATTAAATCCTAAATAACTTACCACTTCTTCACTTGACAGAAAAACACCCTCTTCTTCTTTTTGTAGGGACAAAAGTACGTTAATTTCAGTCGAATAAGAAAAAAAATACTCACATAATAAATCAAATACCTTTCTTAGTTTTCCATTGGGTAAAAAATCAATTAATTCTTCTCTTGTTATTTCTTTAATATTAATTTCAAGCTGGGGATCGAAATCATTATATTGATTACCCAGAATGAAATCTAAACCCAATAAACAGTTTCCTAAATTATTGTGAATATTATTTGCAAAACTTACCCTGTAATCATCTATTATATTTATATCAACCGGTTTATTACAAACGATTTCCAACAATTTTGAAATTAGTACATTATTACCTGAAATTTTATAACTTTCAGGCAGTAATTGAAATAAAAGTGTTAGATAATTCTGGTCAATTTTTCTTAATTCCGGCCATATTTTTAAATACAAATCAAACTTATAATGCTCCGAAAAGCCTAAGATAGATTTTCTTTCCTCCTGTTCTTCTGCCACCCTAATTCTACCAAATTCTTTTTCAAGTGCAAGAAAAAAAAGCCGGGCTGCGTCCTCCTGTTTCTTAAACAGTTTCATTTCATCAATTAAATCATCGGTGCTCCTTTTTCTGCCTGAAATTTTTGGTTGATGAAAAACACCCTGAGGTAAAGTGTCATACAAACCTTCCCTTGAAACATCTACAAACAAGTATTCCCCATTATCAGCCCCTCCTGCTTTATGATAAATATCCAATACATCTTTCCTGACATTTCGTTGAGAAATACCTACAGGGTTAATTACAACATCGTCCATTTTGATGCCATTTTCAACCAATGCAGCAACTATAACTTCTGCCCTGATATCAGAGGTAATATTTTCAACTTGTATTGGAAGTGTTGCCATTTAACAATTTAACAATTATGCAGTATGCAATTTATCAATTGGCAATAATTGCCTTCTTTTAAATTGCAACATTGTTACATTAATTTTTTATTCGTACTCGCAAAGGTAAAACAAATGATGATTTTGTTTCTATTTTCGATTGAAGAATTGAGCCAATTGAATCCCATTCTTCAACTTTAAATTTTTCATAATTAGTAGGTTCAATTTCAATTTCAAAATATTTAATAAACCCTCCATTTGCCACACTACTAACTTCAAATTTCTTTTCAAATGAAATTGCTTTTATTCCTCCCTGAAGTTCTTTAGAGCAAAAAACCTTGATGTCGGCTATAGTTACAATTCTATCTCTTGTTATTAATGACGCCTTAAAATTATTTAGAATTTCCGACTGGCTTAATGGATCTCTTCCCCCTGTGGTATTTGAAATTAAAACAAGCTCCTCGCTTCTCAGGTCAACAGTTGAAGATGCCTGAAGCTTAGAGCCAATTCTTATATTATTTGCCTTCTCACCCGAAGTGGTCCAATATTCAACAAAAATATTGTCCTTCAGCAATTTTGGTTTAATCATTAAGTAATTAGCTGCCTCTCCTGTTTCGCCTTTCTTCACTTTTTGCTCCAAAGCAGCTAATTGCTGATTTAATTCAAATAAATTAGTAGAAATAGCTTCCTGACCAAATAATGCAAAAGAAGCACTTTCATCTCTAAGTAAATCGATCAAATAATTCAACAGGTCTTTTGCATTTCTCTGATCGAACCGCTCAACACCTCCCTTTCGTACTACATACTCCCCGTTTTCTATTTTGTTGGTATCAGAAACTTTAGAGGTCCTGTACTCCTGACCGTTAAATGATTTAACAGATTGTATGTTATATAAATAATCCTCATTTGTACTTAGTGGTACAACATTAAAATTTGCCTGAATTCTAAATGTCATTTCATTCAGCCTTCTATTACAAACAGGAAATGAATTAATGGTACAAACCAATTCATCCAATACTTCATCAGAAATATATGAAGGGAATTTAAATTCTATCCAAAGTAAATCAGATTGCAAAATTTCTAAATTTTTCTTATTGAAAAATTCTGAAAATTGTAAGGGATATTTCTTTTTTTCAACAGAATAACCTCCTTCTTTTTTATTTTTTAAATTCAACGTAATAAATCTGTTCTCATAAAAAGAGCCAATGGCACTTTCAACATTATTTAATAAATCAATACTTTCTTTCAACTCAAATTCACTTCGAATATTCAAATTCCCCATTTTAAAGCCAATTGAGGCATCAATATCTACACCATTTATAGAGGCTTTAACAAAAGGCAGAGAATTTAGCAATCTTTCTTTTTCTGAATTCGAGGGCCAATCAAAATAAATACTAAGTTTTTCAAGATTTTCAATGCCTGGATTTAGCTCAATTCCAATACTAAAAACATGCCTGTTTGCGACACTATTTTCATAGCCAAAAAGTTTTTCCTTAATATATACATCCTGATGTTCATAAAATCCGTGAGGAGAAACAGAATATTTTACTTTCCCATCCAAAATCAAAACATCACTTAGTGGGGAAAAATAAATATCAGTATAGTTTTCCTTATAACTGCTTTCGCTTGCAATTCTGCTTTTTCGGAAGTACAGTTGGGAGTTTTTATTTAATACGGAAATTGGTTCATTAGGTCTTCCATGAACTATTCCATGAGAAGGTATTGAACCTGCATATACTTCCGGTAAAAGCAATTTTGACAGTCTTTCAAGAACTCTTGCTTGTGAAGTATCCTGCTCGTTATAAATTTTTTCAAACTCTTTGGAACAAGAACCAAAAAGCATACTTACGATTGGATCTAGTGCACTTAATTCTGCTTGTTGAACTCCCCATAGCTGAGAAGAATTTTTTAATAACCGATTTTTTATTTTATCACTGGTGTTGTTGTTAATCATAACTAATCAAAAGATAAAGGACTAATAAATAAACTATCTTTAAAATAAAAAGGTTCATTTGTTTCGGTAAGATTTGCCTCAACAGTAACTTCCACTTTTTTCTTTAATTTTTTTAAATGAGAGTTTGAAATCTCTTCCTGACTAATATCCGTCTTTACAATAATATTTGACAATCGATGCTCATGATTGATTAATACTAGTTTTACAGACTTTCCAACTTGTTCCTTCCACAAGTTTACAGAAACAATATTTTCAAAATCATTATCCCAAATAGAACATCCGTAAGTTGGATCTTGTTTATATTCACCAAAATGAGTAACGAGGATTAAATGAATATTTTGACATATTGATTCCTTAATGTCTCTGCATTTAGCTAAGTCACTTTTTTTTAACAAGTCGGTAAATAATAATGGTAAACTATAATACTGCATATATGCTAAGAATTGTCTGTGAAAATTTCATTCTCCTATTTATTGATAAAACTAAACATAATAGTCAAAAATTTAACTTACCGAACGTTTAGTCTTTACTGATTGTTTTATTAATTTTAGTTGCGAATCATTTTTTTCCAAAAAAATGTTTCAAAAGATAATCCTATTATGCAAAAGGTATATAAATTATTATCGCTAAAAAAATCCAAACATAAAATAAGCCCGAAATTGGGCTTATTTAAATTTCTCACCTTTAATTAATATGGTGTTTTTTAGTTGATTTTTACAATACCTGATTTAATTGTCATTTGTCCGGATGATTCAACAGTTGCAGTAGGGCCACCATTAACCTTTAAACCAGAGCCTGCTTTTATTTCCATACTACCTGCCGACACAACCTCAGCTTTACTACTGGACTCCATTTTTGACGTTTTATTTTTTACATCAAACGAATTTTCAGATTCCAGCAGCATTTTGCTCTTTGAAGATATGGTAATTTCATCCGCTTTCATTTTTATAGTCTTTTCAGCATCCATTGTAATGTTTTTTGCAAACATTTCAATTAAGCCACTTGACTTAATGGTAATTTTCTCGTTTTTTATATCCAAAACAATAATATTTGCAGATTCCTTATTATGAATAGTTATTGTTTCTTCACCCGGTTTGTCATAAAACTTTATTTCATTATTACTAACCGTTCGAATGGTTTTGATAAAATTATCTTTATCTGATCGATCTGCATGGTTTTGCTTTCCGTGATAAAGCGAACCAATTACATAAGGTCGGTCTGCATTGTTATTTTCAAATGAAACTAACACTTCGTCACCAACTTCAGGTAAAAACTGAAATCCTTTATTTTTACCAGAATGAGGGGTAACCATTCTAATCCAGGGTGTTTTTTCGGGACTCTTTTGCCAATAAAACTGCACCCGAACTCTACCCCAATTCTTAGGATCATTGTTGTCTTTTACAACAGCTGCCTGCGTACCGCAAACCGGAGAAATAAAATTAAAATTCGAAGGAGGTATGGTTATAGTGGAAGGAATTGCTTCAAATCGGTTTCTGTAAACTCCAGTCCCATTTGTATAATGAGAAACATTTAATACAGTATAAGACCCATAATTTTCTTCTTTTTCATCAGCACCCGATTTAATAACTATTTTTGAACCAATCTTTAATCGGGGATTCACGCTGACTCCTGTAGCAATTACAAGAGCACCTGCATTCGAAGATTTTCTTACTTTATAAAAATCTTTTTGTTCATTTAAATTACTAAAAAACATATGAGAATCGCTCAATGGCTCCTGAGCAAATAAAGTTTCCGACTCATCACTGGCTAAAGTTCCATTTTGATCGAGTCCCGAAACTGCAACCTGCCCGCTTGTATGCTCTATACTTTTATTCTCTTCGAATTGATAGCTGGTTGCTTTATACTTCAAAGGACGTACCTTTATTCCTAATTCGAACTTCAACAAATCCTGCCCCACAAGTAATTCGATAGGGTCTCCTGCTTCAAGTTCGCCCAAAATAAAATCTTTGCCATTATAATAGGACCAATGTCCGTATTTATGGGTTATTCTTTGTAAAAAATTAAAATTAGTCTCATTATACTGAACAATAAATGGATGTACTGGATCAGGAGCAGGATTAACTTTACAGACTAAGTCACTTGTGGGATAAGGTTTTACAACCTCGTTAATAATCTGACTTAGTGTTTTTTCTGAAAAGGAACGGGTATTAGGACCATCATCTAAAAGTAATGTTGGGCTATAACCTGATATAACTAAATCACTGGTGTTACCGCCATAACGTGAAATTTTTATATCAGTAACAATTCCGTTAAACTGATTGAACTGCTCAGTTTGTTTCGAATTCAGTTCGGGTAATATTTCTATTTTTATTGGTTTACCAATAAAATCCTTACTTTTTTCCAGGTTAACTATTTTGTTTCCTTCAATATCCTGAAGTGGCAACCTAAGATCAAAAGAATGATGCAAATTGGAATCTTGATGAAGATTTAATTCTTTAAAGACCGTAATCTTTTTTGAGCCATCAAGTTCGATATTGGTTCTTACGTGTGTTTCCATAATTAAAGATTAAAAATAGAATTATATATTTTATGAGTAGTTTCGGTAATCTTATTCAAGGTAAAAATTAATAATCAATTTTTATCAAAAAAATGATTTATGAATAGTATAGAATTCAAGAGGATACGGCTCCATTCACCAATGATTTAAAGATTTAAATTAAATTTGCACAATTTAAAATCCTGTATCAATCTATTTGAACAAACAGGCCTAAGGCAGATACTGATAAAAGACTATCCGAAAGTTAAAAGCTTTTTAAATTAACTTTCTCAAAACAAAAAAACAGATGCTAATAAATGGTTTATTATAAAATAAAAAATCATTATCGCCTTTTCTTTTCACACAACTTTGCCAAAATCAAAAACTTTTTGACAACACAAAAGCCTAACAAATAGTTAAGCACAAAAATTTATTTACTCCTTAATGTCAACAGATAATCGAAAAACAAAATCAAAATAAATATTCAAATACAAAAAAACAACCCAATTAGTATCAAATTTTCAATACAAAAATCTAAAAAAAATCACCCCGATTTTATCGGGGTGTTTTTTCTCAGATTAATTTTACTAGGACTCTTTAGGCCAAGGATTAGTGTGTGTTGCACTACCAAGAGAAATTTTTTCTGCTGTAATTGTAAAATGAATGGTGAATGGATTTTCTCCAATTGCATCATACTTTTCATGAATTTCTACAAGGTAAGCATTCTCAAATTTCAATTCTTTCATTTTAGTGTTGGAATCACGTTTTAAGAAAATAACATGACCATTTTTGTGAGTAAATTGATCAACCATCCACTCGTTTAATGAAACGTCATGAGTTGATTCAATTTCAAAGGAAACAGTTCCTCCTTTTACCATTGAAGATGGACGCCCGGTAGCATCAACATCTCTGTGCATTGTGTAGCTGCAATGTAATAATCTAACTTCAGCTCCACCTTCGATTGACAAGTTTGCTTTAAATGACATAGTTTTTAGTTTTTTAGGGTTAATAATTAATTGTGAATTGTGTTCTATAAAGGCATTGTAAAGTGAATAACCTAAGATTCCTTAGGCCAAGGATTAGTGTGTGTTGCGCTACCTAAAGAAATTTTTTCGGCAGTAATTGTGAAACGAATTGTAAATGGATTCTCTCCAATTGCATCATACTTTTCGTGAATGTCTACAAGATAAGCATTTTCAAATTTCAATTCCTTCATTTTAGTGTTGGAATCACGCTTTAAAAAAATAACATGACCATTTTTATGAGTAAATTGATCAACCATCCATTCGTTTAAGGAAACGTCATGAGTTGATTCAATTTCAAAGGTAACAGTACCACCTTTTACCATTGAAGATGGACGCCCGGTAGCATCAACATCTCTGTGCATGGTGTAGCTGCAATGTAATAATCTCACTTCAGCACCACCTTCGATAGACAAATTTGCTTTAAATGACATAGTTTTTAGTTTTAAGGGTTAATATTAATGGTTAATTGTGTTTTCGTTTATGACAATAAAAATATTATAAAATAAGATTCTTTAAACTAATCATTAGTGTGAGTATATACGATAACCTATATTTCAACAAAAGTAATAGTAAACCTTATTTTCAAAACAGAAATTAAAAAATCGGGTTATTGTTGCTTGATATCAGACTTCCAATTTGGATCAACATCATCACCTTTTTGTCCATCCAGAGAAATAACAAAGTTTTTAGCAGGGAAATAAGGTGTCATGTGAATATCCAAAAATATTCTGTCTTTCTGAGTAGGATCTTGTTGGAATTTTAAAATTTTGAACTTTTCAATCAATTTTCCAGGTCCTGTGATTTGATCCAACCATTTCTCAATTTGAGCCTGAAGATCTTTTTTTGTGTTTACATCAAAATTTTCAAAAGCTCTTCTGTTTAAAAAGTCCATTAAAACTTTCATAACATAGTCAAACACCCTAACTACGGAATAAGTTTGTAATCCTAAATTATCACCGGTAAATAATGTTTTTGCAGACATTGCCATTACTTTACCATATTCATTAACCATTGGAATTAATCCTGCTTTTTCTAAACTTGTGATTTCAGATTTTTTCATAGGAAACCTCACAGCACTAACCTCATTCAGCCCCCCGTGTTTTTTTCCGGCAGCAACCTGCGACATTAATGTTTTATAAACATTTCCAGCAAGAGCAGAAGAAGGTGCTACGTGTACATCCTCATCTTCACCAATCTCAACATCTTTTCCTCTGCCCACTATCCAATTGCAAGCCATCATGACATTTGATTTATGAGCTTCCCCACCTGTTAACTTAGAAGATTCAAAAAAGTCTAAAACGCCATCAGGGTTTTCTAAATTTTCGAAATCTGTAACCAGCATAACCTTGTTAGAATAACACATTTTTGCCCATTTATCAACTGCTGCACCAGAACCCAAATATCCCGGAATAGATAAGATTGAATAATTGTCTCTTAAATCCATCCTGTCATAACCACCTTTAATATGTTCAGATATTTCATTAAAAAAAGTAGGATTATCTAAATCTTTTAATTGTTCAAGATCAGCATTAAAAATAGTAAGATTTTTAATTTTATCCGACTCTGTATTTTTAAAGAAAAGCTGAAGTGAGCGATAGGAAGCCTCCAGTTCTTTTGTAGATTCTACAGCTTTTTTCAGATTACTTTTTAATGTTTTAGATGCGCTATCAGCACTGGTCTGACTTTTTGCAACCATTTCGGCAATATCGCTTGACCCTGAAAATAATTCCTGCCAAATTAACAAGGTTTTTTTCAACGTTTCGCGTTCTCCCTTTTTACTAGAATCTGTCAGAAATATTTTTTTTCTTGCTTTCGAATCCGGATTTAAATTCTGAGTACCTTTAATACTTCCCTCAATAATTTTAAACCCTCCGAATTTCGCAAGTTTTGCAACACTATCATTAATATCTGATACGGCTCCTTCTTTATGAGCTATTTTCTCTTGTTTAGAAGAATCCAATTCAGGACTTGTTTCTTGACTCATCGTTTTTTATTTTAAGATTATAAAATTGATTTTTTTATTTTAAAAATTATAAAAAGCTATTATCTGCTTTTTAGATTCCTGTCCCTTCAAGTTCTGCAATCATTAATTGGATAGCAGACATGAGAGCTTGTTTGGTTTCAGGATTCTGAACCACATTTTGTAGCGCGCGATTCGATTTTAATTCTTTAACAATCCTCAGATGTTGTTCTTCATTATTGGCTAAATCTTCCAAAAATTTACTTTTGCCTTTGATTCCCTTTGGACCAAAATCACCTAAATGGTTAAAACGAATTGTCTCAGATTGACTAGCACCTTCCGAAGTTTCAAAATCAAGTTCGCATGTAGGTTGAAAATGATCAAACACCTCTTCTACTGTTTTCAAATCAAAAACAGCCTCCGGCGAAAAAGGAGGGTCTTGTGTAAGTTTCTGAACAAAGATCGTTCTATTTTGAGAAATATCACCAAATGCTTCGTTCGCATTATCTAATTTTCTTTCAGTACCGCCTATTCCGTATTCGAGCATAAGTTTTTAAATTAAGTTAATATTTGAGTAAAGTATGAACAAAGTAAAGTATCGATGCAAACATAATAATAATATTTTACATTTCCAAAATTTTCTGCGAAAGAAAAAAATAATTATTTCTTCCGGAATTTCAGCAAATAAAAAATAAAAAAAATATTTTTTCAAACTCTAAACACCCCTGTTTAAGGGTGGATTAGGATTTACAAAACATAAATAATGCAATATACAAATTCCAGCTAAAGCTTAAAATTATATTAATCTGTCAAAAACTTTATTGAACTCAGAACAAAATAAAATGTTAAAATAACAAATTTGCCGTATAAGTTTGAATCTCATTCTCAATGGTTCGGTAGTTTTTTTCATTTGGGACTAAAGTCCCGATGTTTATTGGTTTTCATTGTAACCCCGCCTTTAAAGGCGGGGTTATTCAAAGTGCTACTAATAAAGGGCTTTAGCCCTGACGATTTAAAAAGTACCGAAGTATTGATTCTAAACGTTTCTACTTAAAGAAACAGCAGCCTTTTCGCCAACACTTCCTCAAGGATATAAGAATGTATATCTATTCAGAATTATGCTATTTCCCATTTATATTCTCCTGCTTCATCTAACAATAAAGTGATTTTATTGCCTTTTGTAACTTTTCCGGAAATAATCATTTTAGAAATTGGCCTGCGCAGTTGAAGCCTTATAACTCCCGTTATTGGCCGAGCTCCGTATTTTGGTGTAAAACCAGATTTTGCTAATTTCTCTTTTGCATTATTTTCTAACACAAGGGTGATGCCTTGTTTTTCCAAGGTTTTCAACAAACTTTGTAAATGAATATCAAATATTTTAACAACAAAATCTTCCATTATTGGAGAGAATGGAACAATTTCAGTAAGCCTTGCCAGAAACTCTGGTCTGAAATATTTTTGCATTATCTCCATTAAGTCACTTGACTTTGGAATTTCTTTTGCCATAAATTTTTCTGTCACAAAATCACTTCCAATATTGGAAGTAAATAATACTACAGCATTTGAAAAATCTCCAACTTTACCCAGGCGATCGTGTAACTTGCCTTCATCCATGATTTGAAGAAATAAATCAAACACAGAAGCGTGTGCTTTTTCAATTTCATCAAATAATACAATAGAATAAGGCTGTTGGCGAATTTTATTTACAAGCATACCACCCTCTTCATATCCAACATATCCCGGAGGTGCGCCATATAAAAGAGCGGCAGAGTGTTCTTCTTTAAATTCACTCATATCGAATCTTATCATGGAAGTTTCATCTGTAAATAGAAATTCGGCTAATGCCTTAGCAAGTTCAGTTTTACCAGTTCCTGTAGGACCTAATAAGAAAAACGAACCTATTGGCTGGCCTGCTTTAGTCAGCCCTGAGCGAGACTCTAAAATAGCTTCAGAAATGGCTTTTAAAGCCTGATCTTGTCCCACTACTCTCTTTTTCAGCCATTCTTCCATATTAAGTAATCTCTCTTTTTCCGAAGCCTGAACTTTTCCCAAAGGAATTCCCATTTTATGCGAAACCACTGATAGAACGTCAATTTTATCAACTGATTCTTTTTTATCTTTTGCTTTTTCGAGCAGTTGTTCAAGAATATTTTTCAAATATATGCCCAACTCTAATGTTAGTTCCATTTTATCCGGTTCAGCATCCTGGGTAATCTGAGCCATTAAAATAGGACTGATCTTGTCTTTAAGCTGCATATAAAACCATTTTAAGTCCGCCAGCAATTCAACATCATCCATTTCAGGTTTTTCGGCCAACAATTTTTCTACCTCTTCTTTTAGTCTTTCCAATTCGCCAAAAGATGTTTGTGCCATCATTTTAACGGCAGCCATCGTTCTATCCATTAAATCGATTGCAGAATCAGGTAGTCGCCTGTCTTTATCGTATCTTTTTGCAAGTTTTATAGTATCAAGCACCGCGTCTTTATTAAAGGCTAATTTATGATGCTTTTCATAATATGGTATTATCATCTCAAGCATTCTGGCAGCAACAATTTCGGAGGGTTCTTCAACTTTAATTACTTCAAATCTTCTGCTGAATGCTTCATCTTTTTCAATGTGTTTCCTGTATTCATCATTTGTTGTGGCGCCAATAACAATTAGCTCACCGCGCGCCAATTCTGGTTTTAACAATTGTGCTGTTCCGGAGGCTCCTCCATTCTTATCTAACAAAGCATGAATCTCATCAATAAATAATATAGCTTTAGGAAATTGTTTAATTTCTTTGATAATTCCTTTTAAACGATCTTCGACTTCTCCTTTGTAAGACGCGCCAGCAACGAGAGAGCCGAAGTCTAATTCAAACAGTTGTGCACCTTTTAAATTATCCGGAACTTTATCTTCAACAATATTTATTGCAAACCCATCAATTAGTGCGGTTTTCCCAACACCCGGTTCTCCGATAATAATAACATTCGGCTTAGTTCTCCTACCCAAAATTTCGGCAACCATCCTTGTTTCCTTGTCCCTGCCAATAATCGGGTCTATTTTTTTTTCACGAGCTAAAGCAGTTTTATCTACACAGTATTTTTGAAGCGCATTACCAGCGGTTTTTTGATCGGCTGCACCACCTTTAAATGCAACAGGATCAGTGCCAACGGCTTGCTGAAAATCAGCATTTTCGGTATATTTAGAAATAATTTCAGATGAAGTAATAGGATAAGTTTTTAACTCATCATATGAAAAAGCAACTCCGGCTGTGGATAATGCCGCCAATAAACAAACAGGATCAAGTTCTTGCTTGCCTAATTTAAGTCGCACATTCTCTGCTTCTTCAAATATTACGGCAATTGAGTTATCCCCTCTAATCACGGCATCGAGCTTTCCTGACTTTGGTAATGATTCTATCCTGACATCAGCCCATTCTTCAAGGTATAAAACATCTTTTTCTAAAGAAATAAGATAATTCAAAAGCCCGATGTCCTTATGGAGCAAGGCTTTCAATAAATGGGGACCTGAAAAACTATTGTTTTGATATTCCTTGGCAAAGGACTGCGCAATGGAAACAACTTTCTTCAATTCGTCGGTGTAGTTTAGTATATTGTTCATAGTTTCAGAATTAGTATGCTGACAAATATATAAAAAAAACAGAATCAGTTATTTTTTATTTTTGAGTCCTTTTTTGGAGGGATGAAACCCTGGTAAAAGTTTTTTTTGTGGGGAAGCTGTCGGACAAATTGAAAATCCTTAAAGGATTTTAATAAGAATAAGCATATAGCTAAATGCTGAAGTTATTTGTCAATTAAAACCATGCCTCTCAGAAGGATACGGCATTTTCAGTTTGTGAAGTGTGATAATTTGCAGATGTATTTGATACGGATCTATTCAAATATAGTCCTTCTGGGCTTTGCAGAACAGTTATTTAATTATTTTATCCAGATCAAAAAGAGCTATATTAGTGATAAAAGGATCCTTACTTGTCGCTCCAGCTTCACTATTATACTTCATCACAAATTTCCCTTCTTTAAAATAGATAATATCTGAAATAGAAGAAAATTTTCTGCTATTGAATAATATTGTAATTTCCTTATTTGCAATAGTATTAACAATAAGATAATAGGTTAGATCGGCACCACGATATTTCCTGTCAACTACTTTTAACGCCACGTTAGAATATTTATTTTTGTCAACAACAATATTGAATAAACGATAATCATCACAACGTTTAGCCGTCTCTTCCAGAATTAAACTTTCTCTCTCTTGCATCACTTTATATGACGTTAAAGTATCCAGAATATCACCTGTTTCAGGTGATAAAACAATAAACGTGTTGTTCCAACTCCCTCCAAAAATAATGTTTGAATTTTCCAGATAAGTTTCACCTATTTGATTTTCAATTTTTCTACTCCAGATTAAGTCATCCGAATTAATTTTATAGTCATGATTATTCCAAAATGCCATATTACAACTGATTAGTATTGGTGAAATTAAAGTAAAAAAAAACAGTTTGTTATTCATTTTATAAATGTTAATACCCCTAAACAAAACATTTTAACATTCCTATTTGAAAAATTTTACAAATCATCGCCCCAAAATAATAATCCTTCGCCTTATAAAATGCAGATACAAATTCAGGTATAATAAATTAGCTATTTTCACTAGGCAGCATAAGAAGAAAGCTCACTAGGATAACCTTCGGTTTCGAATTCAGGAGGTACTAATCCTGTATCAATAATTGCTTTTCTTGCAAGTTCCAAAATAATGTTAGTATCCCTATAACATAATGCTAAAGCAATTGCATGATATGATGTTGGAGGGGAGGTGCCTTCAATTATTTTACTTCCTTGTACAGATTTAGTTTCATTATCTAAATTCGTATTGTAATGTGTTAAAGGTCCTAACCATGAATTATTCACATAAGGAAGATATTCATTCCAGGTCAATGTAAATGTTCCGGTTCGAAGATGTGGCACCAAATAATCCTTTTTGAAATCAGGAATGTCAATACCTTCACTATATGTAGGGACAATGTCAGCTTTATATTTTGCCATATCTTTACCCTTACTTCTATAGTATTCAACGTGAAGTACAACAAAATTTGAATGTGCATAAAAGTCAGCTACGTTATGTATATCATAGCCTAACCCATTATAATCCCCTCCTCTATTAGCTATCCTTTTATTAATCACAGTCCAAGAATCTTGAATAGCAGCAAAATCTTTTCTGCCATCAAAGTGCCAATCTTGTAATGCCCCTATAGGACTGTCGGCACCGGTTGCACCCAAAAACAATTGCTCCACCTGAGCTTCAGTAAGGTGGTTTATTTTGCCACATTCTCTGGCAATCACACCATGTATCTCTTTATCCATGATTATTTCCTCCTCTAATGATTAGTTGCTTGTTTAGACTAAAATGTAATTATCGAATACTTAAAACAAAATCCTAATATTTAAAATGAATTTACCCTACAAAGGTAATAACAGTAATAAACTGAACTATAATATACAAAAAAAACCGTTTTAGAAATGTAATTTTAATAACATAACAAATATACATAAAAAAATATTAATTTCAAAGTATTTTCAAAATGCTATTAAATCAACAATTTTGAATAGTTTTACGAAAACTCCAAATAATTGTTACGAAAAATAATTATTATTTTTCATTCCCAGACAGACATTAAAATTGAGGGGATTTATTTTTGAAATCCAGGTAAAGGTAGCTTTTGAGGTAGATAAAAGAGAGATTTGTTTAGGTATAAAACTTCATGAGATCCTGATAGTCTTTTTCAGCAATCTTCAGTTCCGGTGTAATGGTGTTGTCTATTTTATAATCAGTTTTAAAATGCTTGGTAAACAAACCATCAGAACATTTAAACTTTAAAACCTTATCATCTTTAACAATTTCAAAAAAATTCATGCCGTTTTTTTGCGCAATTAAACGTCCGGAGCAATTGGTAATTTCCAATTTCCTTGATATAGCAGTATTGAAAATTTTAAACATCAGATTAGTTTTTTAAATAAATCCTAGAATATTATTTGTTTTTGATTCTGAATATAAAGGTAAATTATTTTATGCTACTTTCAATTTATTCAATGTTGATTTTTTGAGTTTATCTTTTGCATATCTCAATGTCAAACTTATTTCTTTTACACTTGCATCAGAGGGGGTATCAAACATTAAATCCATCATAATTGCTTCACAAATGGAGCGCAAGCCACGCGCACCAAGCTTAAATTCCATAGCTTTTTCCACAATAAAATCCAAGACTCCTTTTTCAAATGAAATTTTCACATTATCCATTTCAAACAAATGTTGATACTGTTTGATTAAGGCATTTTTAGGCTCACTCAGAATTCTACGCAAGGTTTCTGCATCCAGCGGATTCAAATATGTTAAAACCGGCAAACGTCCAATTAATTCAGGTATCAAACCAAAACTTTTCAAATCCTGAGGTGAAATGTATTGCAGTAAATTATCGGTATCAATGCTAACTTTTTCTTTATTTACATTATAGCCAATTGCCTGTGTTTGCATACGTTTCCCTATGTGCCGGTTGATTCCGTCAAAAGCACCGCCACAGATAAATAATATATTTTTTGTATTTACCTGAATCATTTTTTGTTCGGGATGTTTTCTTCCCCCCTGAGGCGGAACCCCTACTGTAGATCCTTCCAATAATTTCAGCAAGCCTTGCTGAACACCTTCGCCGGAGACATCACGGGTGATAGAAGGATTATCGCTTTTACGGGCAATTTTATCAATCTCATCAATAAATACAATTCCTCTTTCTGCTGCAGTCACGTCGAAATCGGCAGCCTGCAAGAGGCGTGATAAAATACTTTCCACATCTTCGCCAACATAACCTGCTTCGGTAAGTACTGTTGCATCAGCAATACAAAAGGGAACATTAAGCACTTTAGCGATGGTACGCGCCAATAAAGTTTTACCTGTTCCTGTTTCGCCAACCATTATTACATTTGACTTATCAATTTCAATTTCATCATTCGACGAAGTTTTAGATTGGTTTTTAATCAAACGTTTGTAATGGTTGTAAACAGCCACAGACAGGACTTTCTTAGCGTCATCCTGTCCAATTACATATTCATCTAAATGTTTTTTTATATCAACGGGCTTTTTGAGTTGTAATGCACCAAACAAGGATGAATGAGCATGTTGGTTTTGTTCATCACGCACGATCGTCTGAGCCTGCACAACGCAATGATTACAAATATGACCAGTAATACCCGCAATGAGTATATCGGTTTCTTGTTTCTTGCGTCCACAGAAAGAACACTTTATTTCTTTTTCTTCTTTTGCCATTTCTCAACGAATAACGAATTTAAAGCGAATAACGAATTTCGGCGAGTACAAATCTATATTTATTCGTTATTCGCTAAAATTCGTTATTCGCAGGAGTTTTTATTTGGATTTCGTTAAAACTTCGTCCACCATACCATAAGCTTTAGCTTCCTCGGCGGTCATCCAACAATCGCGGTCACTATCAGCCCAAACTTTTTCATAGGTTTGTCCGCTGTGTTTAGCGATAATATCGTATAATTCTTTTTTCAATTTCTGGATTTCACGGGCAGTGATTTCAATGTCGGAAGCTTGTCCTTCGGCTCCGCCCATTGGCTGATGAATCATCACGCGTGAATGTTTTAATGCGGCACGTTTACCTTTTGTACCGGCACACATAAGCACTGCTCCCATTGAAGCCGCCATACCTGTGCAAATAGTTGCAACATCCGGAGTGATATATTGCATTGTATCATAGATTCCCAAACCTGCATAAACAGAACCTCCCGGGCTATTCAAATAAATCTGAATATCTTTTTTTGCATCCACAGACTGCAAGAACAGGAGCTGGGCCTGAATGATATTGGCAACCTGATCATCAATCCCTGTACCAAGGAAAATAACCCGATCCATCATCAAACGCGAGAATACGTCCATTTGTGTAACGTTTAACTGACGCTCTTCTATGATATAAGGCGTAACATTACCAATGTTGTGCTTCGTATAGGAGTCAAACGTACTACCGCTGATGCCGCGATGTTTAACAGCGTATTTTCTAAATTCATTGTTATCAAACATAATTTTTAGTTTAAAAGTTTAAAGTTCTAAAATTCTTATAAAAGTAATTGATTGCAAAAATTAAACCTCAAAAAATTAAATGCCTATTTGACATAAAATTTCTAAGTTTAAAATCCATATCTAAGCTTTACTAAAAAAATCATCGTAAGCAAGTTCCTGATTTTCCAATGTAAATTTGGTTTTAAACAATGTCAAAACTTTTTCTCCGTATAATTTTTCGTAAATCTTTTTTGCTTCTTCTTTATTTGACAGAACCCTTTGTGCAGTTTTGTTTAGCTCCTCCTCTACCATTGGTGTTGGGTCATATTTGCTGAATTGCTCCACAATCATTTGTTTGGTGTAATCAATGATTTCCTCATTGGCTACCTGGATTCCATGGTCTTTAATAATTTTATTTTCAATCAATGACCATTTTAATCCTTTTGTATATTCATCAAACTCGGCCTCCACTTGTTCGGGTGTTACAGGTTTTTCATTAACGGCAACAATCCAACGTTTAAGAAATTCATTCGGCAAATTAAAATTTATTTTATTCATTAAATGCTCTACCACATCATTGTATAGTTTACGCTCGCTGTCATGTACAAACATTCCTGACAGCTCGTCTTTAATTTTACTCTTGAACTCTTCCAAAGTTGTTATTACCCCAACTCCATAAATTTTATCAAATAAATCCTGGTTAATTTCAGAACCTGCTAAACGGCTGATATTCTTCACAGTAAACTGGATTTTTGACAATAAATTTTCAGCTGCAACTTTTTCTATCCCAAGAATTGCAGCAATACCAGCTGCATTATCCGACAATTTTTGAGCATCAAGGCTAACCTTATCGTCTTTCTTTAATCCGACTAAAGCTTTTTTAGTTGCTTCATCTTTAATACGCTCAAGAAATAAAGATGATGTTTTGAAAATACCACCCGGTACTATTTCACCATTTGCATCCAATTCAACAAAATCACCATTCAGCATATCACCTTCAGTGGAAACTTCAACATTTTCGACCTTTCCGTAACGTTTAGAAATATCTGAAATGTATTTATTTACCAATTCATCATCAATCTTAACTGTTTTATACTTGAATTTATCCTTTGCAGAAAGTTCCACATTAAATTTCGGAGCAAGGCCCATTTCATATAAAAATTCAAATTCTTTTTGGTTATCCCAATCAATATTATGCTCGCTATCCATCTTTGGTAAAGGGTTACCAAGTACTTCTATTTTGTTTTCATTCAGATAGTTATACAATGAATCATTTAAAAGTTTATTGATTGCGTCTACCAAAATTGACCTGCCGTACATTTTCTTTATCATTCCGGTAGGCACTTTCCCCGGGCGAAAACCTGGTATGGAAGCCTTTTTCTGATGCTCCTTTAAAGCGCTTTCAACTTTTGGCAGATAGTCTTCAGCCACCACTTTCACTCTAAGCACGGCATTTAATTCATCAACATTTTCTTGAGTAATATTCATTTTAAGGAATTTTTAATTTTTAAATATTTATTGTTTTTTTTAAGGAATACAAAAATACAAAAAGTTTTCGGATGAAAGTTACCGGATGAAATTTCGGGCAATTTTAAATAATCAAAGTATCTACAAGGTCAGAATTACTAAAAATAACGCAAAGAAAAACTCATGCAAAATTTAAATTTTACACTTTTTCAGTGTTTTTTGCAAAATTCTTTACGTTCTTTGCAGTAATTTTTGTTAAAACAGACTGTTAAAGACAGCCTCCAAATAAATTCAGTACTTTGTCAATTTCTTTCCACTTTCTATTTTTTATCCAATGTCAAAAACAGCTCACAGAATATTTATAACCTCTTTGATATTAATTGTATTAGTAGTTTTTATTGTACTTTGTTACAGAGGAATTCCGTTTTATAAAATTAAAATGGAAGAGCGATTTTTTCATCAAGACTACAAATTATTGAAACCAAGCGGTTCATTAGGGCATGGATTAGGGATTTTGGGTACACTTTTTATGATTATCGGAGTATCTTCCTATATGATAAGGAAAAGAGTCAGATACTTTTCCAGGCTTGGAATATTAAAACATTGGCTTGAATTCCACATTTTTTTATGCACCCTCGGTCCTCTTTTAGTTCTTTTTCATACTTCCTTTAAATTTGGGGGTATCGTTTCCATCAGCTTCTGGAGCATGGTTGCTGTTTTTTTAAGTGGAATTGTAGGACGGTTCATTTACATTCAAATCCCCCGAACCATTGAAGGAAGGGAACTAAGTTTAAATGAGGTAAAAAGTTTAAAAACCGATGTTGGTGGAGTATTAAATAATGCGGCCAATCTTGATGAAGCCAGCTATAATGAAATAATAGAATTGACGAAAAAGAAAATTGGAATTTATCAGGGTAATTTTTTTGTTAGTTCGATAAAAACCTATCTTGATGATAACAAAGCCTTAAGGAAGGCAAAGTCGATTTTAAAGAAAAGTAAACTTACCAGAAGTGAGCGTAAAGAAATAATTGTCCTCCTCAAGAACGAAATCTCATTAAACGGCAAAATAGATCGACTAAATACAATGAAGAATTTGCTAAAATACTGGCATGTAGCACATTTACCATTTGCCTTTATCATGTTTATTATTATGGTTGTTCATGTTGTGATTACACTTTTGTTTGGATATAAATGGATATTTTAAATCATGGAAATACTTTTAGAAAATTTTATAATTTACTTTTTTGTTTTTTTACTCTGCATTGTTGCTGTGGTATTTTATGTGCGGAAACAAACCAAAAACTCTAAAATTGTTGAAGAGAAAATAAGGGTAGCAAAAGAAGAGGGGCTTTATGAACCCGTTTCACTTCACCCCGTGGTGGATGAAAACAATTGTATCAAATCAGGTGCCTGTATTGCAGCTTGTCCTGAGAAGGATATTTTGGGAATTAGAAATGGGAAGGCCACCACAATAAATGCATCGAGATGTATAGGCCACGGAGCCTGTTTTCATGCATGTCCGGTAGAGGCCATTTCGCTGTGTATCGGAACTGAAAAACGAGGCGTGGAGTTACCTCATGTAAATCAAAACTTTGAAACCAATGTTCCAGGAATCTTTATTGCAGGCGAATTGGGAGGTATGGGCTTAATAAAAAATTCGTGTGAGCAGGGGAAACAGGCCGTTGAGAATATTGTTAAATCAATGGAAAAAAATCACAGCGCTGATTATGACCTTGTAATTATTGGTGCCGGACCAGCTGGTATTTCAGCTTCATTAACTGCAAAAAAGAATAATTTAAAAGCTATAGTTTTAGAACAAGACACGCTGGGAGGGACAGTATTTACCTTCCCAAGAGCTAAAATTGTGATGACTTCGCCAATGGATTTGCCACTTTATGGTAAAGTAAAATTGTATGAAACTAGTAAATCTGAATTATTGGAATTGTGGCAAACCGTTATCAACAAAAACAATATTATAATAAAAGAAAACTCGAAAGTAGAAGCGATACTTCCTGAAAATAATATTTTTAAAGTTACAACGTTATCCGGAGAAGAATACACAACAAAAAAAGTATTATTGGCAATAGGAAGGCGCGGAACTCCAAGGAAATTGAACATTCCGGGTGAAACACTTGAAAAAGTAGCATACCGGCTCCTGGAACCAGAAATTATTAAGGATAAAAATATTTTAGTTGTTGGTGGAGGTGATTCAGCGATAGAATCCGCTTTGTTACTGGCAGATCAAAACAGGGTAATTCTTTCGTATAGGAATGAAAGTTTCAACCGGATAAAACCAAACAACAGCAGCAGGATAAATGCGGCACTATCTAAAGGGAATATAGAGGTTTTGTTTAATACAAACCCCGTTTCAATTGAAGAAGAAGATGTTGTTCTTATAGATTTAAAAGATAATAAAGAGTCGAAAATAAAAAATGAACTTGTATATATTTTCGCCGGAGGTGAGCTTCCTACTGAATTCCTGCAGAAAGTAGGAATACAAATCACAAAAAAATTTGGTGAGGCAATTTTAAAACATTAATGTGTTTTTGAAGGTAGAGATATGAAACTGTTTAAAATAATATATGTTGTCATTTTTTATGCACTCATTGGCGGAAATTGTGCTGCGCAAATTTCTCCGGGAGAATTGTCAAGTTTCCATAGCCATTTAGAAGGTGTTTCTAATTGCACGCAATGCCATATTTTAGGAGAGAAAGTATCAAATGACAAATGCCTTAATTGTCATACAGAATTAAAAGAAAGAACTTCACAAAATAAAGGTTATCACTCCTCAATAGAAGTAAAAGGCAAAGAATGCGCCACTTGCCATAGTGACCATCATGGATTGAGTTTCCAAATAATAAAGATGGATGCTAATAAATTCAATCACACTTTAACCGGATTTCCACTTGCAGGAGCTCATGTTAAAAAGAAATGTGGAGATTGCCATAGCCCCAAAAAGATAAGCGATTCTAAAATAAAAAATAAAAAATTCACTTTTTTAGGTCTTAAAGAGAGTTGCATTAACTGTCACGACGATTATCACAAAAAAACTTTATCCGAAAATTGTGCAAATTGCCACGATGCCAATGCTTTTAAACCAGCTTCAAAATTTAATCATACGAATGCAAAGTTTAAATTATCAGGAAAACATGTGACAGTTGAATGTATAAAATGCCATAAAGTAGAGATTAAAGAGGGGAAAAAACTTCAGGAATTTACAGGTTTACAATATGGTAATTGTAATGGCTGCCATGCAGATGTTCATAAAAACCAGTTTGGGCAAAATTGCACACAATGTCACTCCGAAGAATCGTTTCATATCATTAAACAAGCAAATAACTTTGATCACAATAAAACAAAATTTAAACTTGAAGGGAAACACCAAGGCGTTGAATGCAAATTATGTCACAAAGGGAAATATACAACGCCAATAAAACACGAAAAATGTACCGATTGCCACAAAGATTTTCATAATGGTCAATTTGCAAAAAATGGACTCTCTCCGGATTGCTCTGTTTGTCATAATCATAGCGGGTTTGTAAATTTTTTATATACAAGAGAACAACATAATAATGATAATAAATACAAGCTTGAAGGGAAACATATGAATGTTGAATGCAAATTATGTCATAAGGTAAAATATACTACCCCATTAAAACATGAAAAGTGCATCGATTGCCATCAGGATTATCACAAAAGCGAATTTACAAAAAATGGAATCTCTCCAGATTGTTCATCTTGTCACGACCTTGCCGGATTTAAAAATTTCTCATATACGCTGGAACAACATAATACAAGTATTTTTGTTTTACAAGGTGCACATATTGCCACCCCTTGCTCAGATTGTCATAAAAAAACTGTAAAATGGACTTTTAGAGAAATTGGAAAGCGCTGTGTTGATTGCCATACAAATATTCACAAAGATTTAATAAATAAGAAATACTATCCTGAAAATAATTGTAAAAGTTGTCACGATGAAAATAGATGGACTGAAATTAATTTCGACCATTCCCAAACCAATTTTAAACTTTTGGGTGTCCACCTTTCTCAACCCTGCAGAAAATGTCATTTTAAAGAAAAAACTGATGATATAAAACAGCAGAAGTTTACCAATCTATCTGTAGAATGTAATACATGCCATGCTGATATACATTTTAAACAATTTGAAAAGAACGCTGTTACAGATTGCAGCAATTGTCATGAATTCGACAATTGGAAGGCTTCAAAATTTAACCATGATAATACGGCATTTAAATTAGATGCCAAGCATGAAAATGTTCCCTGCAAAAAGTGCCATAAGCCTACAGCAGAAAATCAAAATAGTTATATAAAATATAAAATAAAAACAACATGCGAATCCTGTCATTAATAATTGGGGCATTCATACTCTTTTCCATCATCCTTTTTGCATCATCCTCGAATAAGAATGAATTTAAGACTGTTCTTGAACCCACCCATGGAAAAGACTTTAAGATAAGTTGCAGCACCTGTCACAGTTCTAAAGGCTGGAGCCTGGATAAAGCAATTTACTCTTTCGACCATTCTGCAACCAAGATGCCTTTATTAGGACAACACAAAGAAATCGACTGCAAATTGTGTCACGCCTCATTAATATTTTCGGAAGCAAAATCAAAAACAGAATGTATACACTGTCATACAGATATACACCAGCAAACAGTAGGAAACTTTTGTGACAAATGCCATACATCAAATTCATGGATTGTAAATAATACCACAGAAATTCATCAGCAAAGCAGGTTTCCACTACTGGGGGTTCACACCAACACTGAGTGCCAGAAGTGCCACAAATCAGAATCACTGCACCGCTATGATGTACTCGGGGTAGAGTGTATTGATTGTCACCGGAACAACTACATGGCTACTACAAGACCCAATCATTCATCTGCAAATTTCTCGACAGAATGCTCACAATGCCATTACTTATACGCTTATGAATGGACAGGATCAGGTTTTAATCACAGTTTTTTTCCACTTACTTTAGGACATTCAAATGTAGAGTGCTCAAAGTGCCATATTAACGGAAATTACAATAATATATCAACAGAGTGCGTTTCGTGCCATCTGGCCGATTATAACGCAGCTACAAACCCGGTACATACAAGTGGATGTTATCCCAAAAATTGCACGTTGTGCCATACCACCAATTCGGGCTGGAGGCCTGTCAACTTCCAGCATGACAGTCAATATTTCCCCATAAGTTCCGGGGATCATAGCGGGATTTCATGTGTTGGATGTCATACTAACCCTGCAAATTGCAGTCTCTATAGTTGTATTGATTGTCATGAACATAATAAACCGGAAATGGATAATGAACATAATGATGTAGGAGGGTATTCCTTTACCAGTACTGCCTGTTTTAACTGTCATCCACAAGGTAACAAAGGTGGGGACTAATAATTTTTATTTATTAATATGAGATTTTTATTTGTAATAGGTTTTGTATTTCTATTTGAGTTGAGCATGAAAGCTCAAACCGTTTCTGAAGATTCAGAAGGGTCGGTATCATTTATGAGTTCACAAAACATTTATGTAAAATATAAATCAACTGATGGTATATTAGTTGGTGATACGCTATTTGCGATTAGCAATGGCATTTCAATTCCTGCATTAATTGTTAAAAATCTTTCTTCAACCTCCATTGTTTGCAGCCCAATTGGTTCAGGGGGCTTTAATGTAAATGATAAAATTATTGCCAAACGAAGAATTGAGAATAAAAAGGAAGAGAAAATCAAAACAATTAATAAAGACAATATTTTTGAGGCAACAGACTCTTCTAAATTATCTGAAACAGAAAAGCCTAAGGATAAAAAAAACAAACAGGCAATAAATGGCCGAGTTGCTGTTTCAAATTTTTCAGGTTTTTCAAATACTCCGGCGCATACTTCAAATGTCATTAATTATTCTCTTTCACTAAACATAAATAATATCAGCAATTCAAAATTTTCGCTTGAAAGTGATATTTTATTCAGACAAGAGAGTGGTCAGGAAAAAAATGTACGAACCAATGTTTTTAATGCTTTGAAGATTTATAATTTAGCTGTAAAATATAAATTTGATGATAACTCTTTTCTTTGCCTTGGACGCAAAATTAATCCCAATATATCTAATATAGGAGCTATTGACGGATTGCAAGCAGAAAAACTAATTAAAAATATTTATGTGGGTGCTTTTATAGGTTCACGGCCAAATTATTTGAATTATAGTTTAAACCTTAACCTTTTAAGTTACGGAGCCTATCTGGGTCATAACTTCCAAACCTCAAAAAGCAATATGCAAAACTCAATAGCAATTGTTGAGCAAACAAATAATTCAAAAACCGACAGACGATTTTTTTCTTTTCAACATAGCAGTTCTGTCGTAAAAAATATAACTCTTTTTTATACCCTGGAGCTGGATCTTTATAAATTTTTGAATGGACAAAAACAGAATACAACTACTTTAACAAATAATTATTTATCCCTGAGATACAGGATGTTTAGGAAACTTACACTGTCAGGAACCTACGATGCTAGAAAAAATATTATATATTACGAAACGGATAAAAATTATCTGAGTACCCTGATTGAATCGGAAACAAGGAAAGGCTATGGTATTCAAATAAATTATTCAATTACAAAAAATCTCCTTATGGGCGCAAAAACAGGATACAGGTTTCAGAATAAAGACCAGCGAGATACAAAAAATGCCTATGCATTTTTCACCTATAATAATTTATTTAAATCACAACTCTCTGCTACCTTGTCAGCAACTATGCTCGAAACAACCTACCTGAATGGGAATGTTTATAATGTCAGATTTTCACGAGGGTTAAATTCCGGGAAAACGAATATTGGTTGTGGATATAGTTTTGTCAATTATAAAATTTTAAAGGCCGAATTACCTTTGAAACAAAACATTGCCGAAGTCAATATTTCCACAGAACTTATAAATAAATTTTCATTTTCATTAAATTTTGAAACCGATTTCGAAAAACCTAATACATTTTACAGACTGTATATTCAGCTGAGAAAAAGGTTTTAAAATCAAATCTTTATATACTCAATCTACAATTTTATAACAATTATGAAACGCATTTTTGACATTCTTTTCTCCTCCAAAACCACATTAATTTTACTTGTTATTTTGGCCATAGCAATGGGCACAGGAACTTTTATCGAAGACATATATGATACAGCATTCGCAAAAAAACTGATTTATAATGCAAAATGGTTTGAACTTTTATTTTTGTTATTGGCTTTGAACTTTATGGGGCATATTAAAATATTCAATATGTTTCGAAAAGAAAAAATCGGGGGAGTGATTTTTCATCTTGCATTTGTTATAATGATAATAGGTGCGTGCATTACCAGATATTTCGGTTATGAAGGTAATATGCATATTCGTGAAGGGGAATCTTCAAATATCTTATACACTCCTGAACAATATTTAAGAATTTCGGTACCCGGCAAAGATGTAAATTATAACAAAGATTTTTTGGTACGTTCAGACTGGTTCTCTGGAAAGCCTTTTCATGCTGAAATTTCTTCGGAAGAAAAAAAGAAAATTGGAATAAAAACAAAAGAATATATAGAAAATGCTTCAGAAGAAATAAATGAAGATGTTGCCGGCGGAAGTGGAATAATTGAACTCCTGGTGGCAAATGGAAACTCCAAAGAAAAAGTTTTTCTGAAAGAAGGAGAAACAAAAAACATTGGAAAAACAAGCATTACTTTGAACAATGAAGAAATAAAAACGGGAATAATTGTGACTGAAAAAGATGGGATTCTGCAAATCTCATCTCCCCATGAATTGATAAAATCTAATGCAGAGGAAACGGATCGTGATACAATAAAACAAGGTTCAACAGCAGAGTTCATAAATAATTATGTTTACAATACAAAGGATGCAATATTTTTCTTTTCAAAATTTTACAAGAACGCAACTATAAAATACGTTCAAAGTGGTAACAATGAAAGTGGTGTAGATGTGCTACTTTTAACCGTAACGATTAATGGAAAAGAACACGAAGCTCCCCTATTAATTTCTCCCGGACAAACTGCCAATTACCATGATTTTAATTTTGAGGGAGAGACTTTCAAATTTGGTTATGGAATAAAAACTATTGAATTGCCTTTTTCAATTCACCTGAACGATTTTATTTTAGAAAGGTATGCCGGTTCGGAAAGCCCATCATCCTATGCAAGTGAAGTTACTGTAATTGACGACAGAAACAACATCAAAAACAATCATAGAATATTTATGAATCATATTTTGGATTATGATAATTACAGATTTTTTCAATCCTCATTTGATCAGGATGAAAAAGGCACCATACTTTCTGTGAACCATGATTTTTGGGGTACCTGGGTATCCTACCTGGGATATATTCTTTTAACAATTGGTTTTATAATTACCCTGTTAAATAAAAATTCACGCTTCGTGATGCTTAGGAAAAATATTGTTGAAATCAGAAAAGAAAGAAAAGCAGGAATTTTGACCCTTATCCTAATTATTGGATTCACTTCTTTTGTGTTTTCTCAAAATGAAAATATAAATGTAGTTGGAGCAACGCATGCTGACAAATTTGGTCATTTAATTACTCAAGCTGTTGATGGACGATTTGAACCTGTGCATTCATTGGCGATTGATGTAATTCACAAAATTTCCCGTAAAGACAAATTCAATTTTGAAGGCAAAGGCAAAATGGATGCTATGCAGGTTTTTCTTGATATGATGATGGATCCGGACTATTGGAAGCAACAAAAAATAATTTATATCAAAGAACAATCGGTAAGAGATGCTATTGGAATTTCTACAAAAGAAGCTTCATTCTTCGATTTTTTTGATGCCGAAGCAAAATACAAATTGGAACAATCCGCAAATAATGCATTCAGAAAAAAACCTCAGGAACAAAATAATTTTGATAAAGAAATAATTAAAGTAGATGAACGCTTAAATATTCTCATGATGGTTTTTCATGGAAGTATCCTGAAAATATTTCCTGACTCAAAGTCCGAAAATAATAAATGGATCAGTTCAGATGATCCTGGTGCCAAATCGCCTTTAAGCGGAGTAATAAATGTAATCAACCAGGATTTACAATTACAAACTCTGAATTATTCCGGCATCATGCAAGCCTATTTACAAAATGTAATGGAGTCGAAAAAATCGGGTAATTATTCAAAAGCAGATAAAGTGCTGGGATATATTTCGGGCATTCAACGAAAAAGTTCGACAACTATTTTACTGCCTTCTGAATCAAAAATTAATGCTGAAATATTTTATAATAAATCACAAATATTTATTGTTCTTAAAAATTGTTATGGTATATTAAGTCTGCTTCTTCTGTTGCTTGCATTTATTGATAATGTGAGGACTAAAAAAAGTAAAATAGTAAATACATTACTTAACATTTCCATTGTACTTTTGGGTGCAGGATTTCTCTATCAAACATTTGGTATGGCTCTAAGAGCCTATTTGCTTGGATATGCACCATGGAGTAATGGTTACGAAGCATTAATTCTGGTAGCCTGGGGAACATTACTAGCCGGTTTCACCTTTGTTCGCTATTCCAAAATCACATTAGCAGCAACGGCCTTACTTGCATTTTTTATTCTTATGACTGCCAGCCACAGCAGCTATGACCCACAATTAACAAATTTAGCACCGGTTTTAAAATCATATTGGTTAATAATACATGTTGCAGTCTTAACTATTAGCTATGGATTTTTAGGATTAGGATTTATACTTGGTATCATGAATTTATTTCTCTATTTATTTAAAACGAAAGAAAATCAAGAACGACTCGATTTACTTATTTTGGAGCTCACCTACATAAATGAAATGAATTTGACAATTGGCCTTTTTTTAGCAACTGTAGGGACTTTCCTTGGAGGTGTATGGGCAAATGAATCCTGGGGACGGTATTGGGGATGGGATGCAAAAGAAACATGGGCGCTTGTAATTGTGATAACCTACTCCCTATTGCTTCATTTAAGATTTATCCCAAAGCTAAATGGAAAATATTTTTTTAATGTTGCATCAATAATAAGTTTTGGAAGTGTACTAATGACATTTTTTGGTGTAAATTATTTTCTCTCCAAAGGCATGCACAGTTATGGTGCAGGCGATAAGGCAATTTTCCCATTATGGGCATGGGGACTAATTGTTTCAATTCTTATTCTGATGATTGCAGCCAGAATAAAAGAAACAAAGATGAATAAACAGCTGAACTCGGAAGAAAACTAAACATCCCCAGGCAAATAATTAATCAATAGATTCACATTAACATTGAAAATACATCAGATGAAAAACAGAGTGCTTACAATTGCCATGATTACCGTGTTATCGGCATGCCAGTCTAATAAAAATCCAGAAGAAACAAATACAACAGCAGGTACCCACTCTGTGGTAGTTGAAGAAGTTTTACAAACAAGCCAATACACCTATATTCATGCAAAAGAAGGCTTAGAAGAATTGTGGCTTGCTGCACCAAAAATGCAGGCTACCGTTGGCGAAATACTTTATTTTAAAGAAGGTTTACCGATGAAAGATTTTGAAAGTAAAGAACTAAACAGAACATTTAAGGACGTTTTATTCCTTGATAATTTAAGTACAAGCCCTACCATCATTGAAAAGAACCATACTCCTCCGCACTCTCAATCAATAGAGAATACTACCAGTTCAAATACTGCTAATGCAGAAAACTCCTGCCCTGCAAATATGCATAGCGTTATTGCAGAAGAGATCATACAAACAAGCCAATATACTTATATCAGGGCAAAAGAAGGCAACAATGAATTGTGGCTTGCAACAGTTAAAATGGAAGCTGCTGTTGGTGAGAAATACTATTTCAAGGGAGGTTTGCCTATGACAGATTTTGAAAGTAAAGCATTAAAAAGAATCTTCAAAGAAATTTTATTTCTCGATAATATTTCAACAGAGCCCACTCCTGCTGGAAACAACAATTCATCGCGGACTGAAAATAATACAAGCAATTCAACCGGTTCAGATATTCCACTTGAAAAAAAAGAAATTAAACTGAACCATCAAAAAGATGATATTACAATTGCCGCTTTGCTGGAAAATAAAAATAAATACTCCAATAAAACAATTAAAATCAAGGGCCAGGTTACTAAATTCAGTTCCGGTATTATGAAAAAAAACTGGATTCACATACAGGATGGCACAGAATTTTCAGGGAAATTTGACTTGACTATCACTACAAATCAAGAAGTAAAAGTTGGCGAAAATGTCACATTTAAGGGGGAAATTGCCTTAGATAAAGATTTTGGTTACGGTTATAATTATGATGTGATAATGGAAGATGCAATACTCATAAAATAGTTAATTCAAAATGTCATTTGTTTTGCTTAGAAAAGTTATGCGCATTTGGGTTACGATTATTGGTATCAGAATTTAACAGTGATTTAGGCTTATGAAAAAACTTTTCCCTCCTATATTCCTTATTTCTACGCTCTTTATTCTTCATTCGTTTTACTTCGCTCAAAACCGAAACATTGACACACTGCATACCCTTACTATAACTAACAAACCTGATACAAAAAAAGTAAATCACTTAATCAAATTAACCTCGAATTTATAAACATTGCCAGGTACGACAATGGCTTGAAATATAGCAATAAAGCACTAGCAAGTTCCCATATCATCGAATACAGAAGATGGAAATTGAATCCTGCATTTTGAATAACTATAATTATGGGAATTTTAATATTGGTGAAACTAACCGTATATTCAGATAAAAATAACCAATAAATAACAAAAGATTAGGGAATTCAGCCTATTACAAATCAATATTTTTTTTATCTTAGCAAAACAATTACAAAACTTTTTCTGCCATGATGAACTTAAAAGAAAAAATACTTCAGGTATTAGAAAAGAAAAATTACACTTATGCAGAGTTAGCGGCTCATCTTTCAATTTCCGAATCGGAATTAGATCATGCAATTGAAAACAATACGATTGAAATACGCACTCTTGAACTTATTTCGAAGGAATTACGCATTCCTTTATATAGTTTTTTTCGCGAAAATTTTGAGGGATTTGATTTTGAAAAAGAGCCTTATTATAATGTAAATATCTGGAGCGAAGAAGAAGAATCTAAATCTACACCTGATATAAATACAATGCGCCAGGAAATTGAAGCTTTACGCGCAGCTGTTCTTAAAAAAGATCAATTAATTAATGATTTGGAAGCAAAAATTACAAAGCCCTGACTCTCTTCAATTTTTTGCGCCTACCCATTTATTTAAGGAATGAAAATTTACTTTCTCAATATTATACACTATGACAAACGAGGAAAAAATTAATCTCATAGCCAAGAAAATCTTAATCCTCTCCAACAATCTTGATAAATATAAGGATGAATTAAATCAATTAAAACAGCAACTTGATTTTTTACAACAACAGGAAAATCCTTTAAAGCAATCATTTATAAATCCAATTACCACTCAACCTGTTCAAACAGCACCTGAAATTAAATCTGTGGGCAATGTTTCAGCTCCTAAAGTTGAAAGTTCTGAGATTATCGAAGTAAATTCAATAGAAGAAGTTTCGGAGCCTTTATCGGACCAGCTAACGAATACCATAATTAGCACACAAAATCCCTACAAAAACGCAAAACAAGTTGAGTCAGATTTTAATTTCGAAGAATTTGTTGGCTCTAAACTCATCACTATTATTGGTATTGTAATACTTGTTATTGGCATTGGAATAGGAGTGAAATTTGCCATTGACAAAGACTTATTAGGTCCTCTCGCACGAATCATATTAGCCTATATTGCAGGTGGAATACTACTTGCTATCGCTTTAAAGTTAAAAAACAATTTCAAAACATTTAGTGCTGTTCTATTAAGTGGAGGTATGGCTTCGCTCTATTTTACAACATTTGCTGCGTACAGCATGTATAACCTGTTTCCTCAATGGCTTGCTTTTGTGGTAATGGTAGCCTTCACAGCTTTTACTGTTTTTGCTGCTACTGTTTACGCTTTGGAAGTTATCAGTATTATCGGACTTGTTGGCGCTTATGCTATACCTATGCTATTGAGCAATGACTCCGGGAAAATTGAAATTATGTTTTCTTATATGGTTATAATTAATGCAGGTATATTAATTCTTTCTTTCAAAAAATTATGGCGGATACTAAATCATATTTCATTTGCTTTCACCTGGCTGATTGTTATTTCCTGGGTGGTTTCAAAATATAATTACGAGACACATGCTGCAATTCTATTGACTTTTTCATTCCTGTTTTTTATTATTTTTTATATCAGCAATCTTGCCTACAAAGTAATTAAACAAGAACAGTTCGATGTTTTAGATGTTATCCGCATAGTGTTAAATAGTTTTATCTATTTTGGTATTGGTTACGGTGCATTAAATAATGCCGAATACAATGATTATTTAGGATTATTTGCACTTGCAAATTCGATTATACATTTAGTTTTCAGCTTTATTGTATTCAAAAATAAACTGCTCGATCGTAAACTGTTTTATTTACTGATTGCAATGGTTTTATCCTTCCTTACTATTGCAATTCCTGTTCAACTTGAAGGCAACTGGGTTACTTTATTCTGGTCTGTTGAAGCATTATTCCTTTTTGTTGTTGGGCGATATAAAAATGTGCGTTTTTACGAATGGTTGAGTTGTATTATGATTTTATTGGCAACCCTAAGCCTTCTTCAGGACTGGGGCACAGCATACAATTCCTATTCATTTATGAACGAAGAATATCAAGTCTGTACACCATTTCTTAACATACATTTATTCACCTCTTTCTTTTTTATTGCCTCCTTAGGAACAATTATTTATGTCCATAATAATAAAACCAGCTCAAGTGAAGTGAGTTCAAAGTCTGGAATTAATACCATTGCTCAATATATTTTTCCGGTACTTTTTCTAATTGTAACCTACTTTTCATTCAGTAATGAAATTTCGGCTTTTTTCAAAATTAAATTTAATGAATCTTTATTAAAAGTTCCATCACAGGCCGCTTGGGCAGAGCCAGGTGCAATAAATGAAATATATGACTAAAGTTTCGGTGCAAATTAATAATCCACTATAACGCTGTCCCTATCTGCCTG
>JAVHPR010000324.1:0-10491 GCA_036170695.1 Bacteroidia bacterium | reverse complement strand
CTTCAAAAAGCTCTGTAGGAGCGACCTGTACATGCTTAACCTGACGGCTATAGGGCGGTCCCCTTATTAAATTTGGAACTGCAACAATTCCTGTTCCCTTTTTAACTGCAAATTACGGCTATGGAATCGATAGTACATTAACCGGATTTGCGTCATTAAATGTTACTTCTGCATTATTTGGAAATTTTCAAATGGAACTTGGTGCTACCAAACAATTACTTAGACAAAACAATTATTTCCCCGCTATCAGTTTCACTCCGGTTGCCAATGTAATATTCCGAAACAAAGAAGCGTATAAACTTTATCCCCAAATAGCAATTAACGGTTTTTGGGAATATGGGAAACGGAAGAACTTTGTTTACATAAGCCTCGACAATTGGTTTGAGTTGGCACAAAAGCGCTCTCAGGACATAAAACAGCCCAGCCATTGGATATTTATGCCTTCTGTTGGCCATAGTTTTACCGGTAAAAAATGGAATTTTAATATTGAAGCAAAAATAATTGCGCCGAATTTGTCAAACGAAAAATTAGTGGTTGATTATCAATCACCATTTAAAAATAAGGGTGCTGTCGGCGTTTACCTTGGATATACACGAAAATTTTAATTTCTACGGATTGGATTAATAGTAACACAAAATGAAAAAAATAATTTTCTTAACCTTTATAGTATTGGCTCTCACAAGCTGTTTGCGATTAGATGATCTTTTATATAATCCCAACACAACAAAAATTACTGAATATAAATTGGATAATTATTTCGGGGATACTGATTTCAGATTAGATCTGTCCTATCAAATTCCCGATAGTTTGGTCAAAATTTTCCTGCTGTCATCACGGGATCCAAATGAGTCAAATGCTACTTCAATTTATGCGGTATACATTGGTGATGTCAATAGAATAGCTACTGATACCGTAATTATGTATTGTCATGGAAATTTTGATCATATGGATGCATACTGGCAACGCGCTAAATTACTCGCCAACACAAAAAGCAAGAATCGTTTTGGAGTGCTGATGATTGACTATCGTGGTTTTGGCTTGTCGGAGGGGAAACCCAGTGAAAAAGGTTTGTATGCCGATGTTGATGCAGGGTTAATATGGCTTAAAAGTAAAGGCTTAACAGATAGCCGATTGGTGATTTATGGCTTCAGTATGGGAACTGCTCCTGCAACAAAAATTAGTGCAGAAAACTATGCTATGAAACCTTCAAAATTAATTCTGGAGGCTCCTTTTGCTTCCGCAGAAGTGATGGTTCAGGATGCATCGGGGCTTGCTATGCCGGGAGCATTCGTAACTGATTTAAAGATTAACAACGCAGAAGAAATTAAAAAGGTTCAACAGCCTTTCTTTTGGATTCATGGCGAAGAGGATGATTTTTTAAAAATTGATACACATGGCGCAGTTGTTTTCAATAATTATACTGGAACATACAAAGAGGCGCACCGTATTCCCAATGCCGGGCATAGTACCATTCCTAATACGTTAGGCTTTCAGAATTATTTAAATGCTGTAGGGGATTTTATTACCAAACATTAAGTGCAATATGGTTTTGCAACAATTTTAATGAGTTTTGTTCCTAGTGTTAAGTAAAATTTGCTTTGACGTATTGTACGTCATTCCGACCGTAGTGGAGGAATCTTTTTCATTTAAAAAAGATGTCTCGACAAACCTCGACATGACATTGCGTTTTTTATAATTAACTTAACAATAGGATCTTATTTAAATTCGATCAACTTACTAATATCGTCTATCCAGGCTTTCAACAGGAGCATTTCTTCCTTTCCAATCACATTAATATCAATTAGTTTTTGATAACAGGTAATTAAATTTTCGCAGATGTTTGTTTGTCCTGGCTTTAATTGAAGGCTTTGTAATTCTCTGCAAATATTAAAGTTGTTAGTATATCCGGGAATTTCGTCTTCAAAATCTTTCATTAAATTATGTTCGTTTCGCTGCTGCCAAACTGTAGGTTCATGATATAAAATGCTCCATCCACACTCCCATGAAATACGCTGTGCTACATAACTGCGCCAGATGTCTGTCATCCTGAAACTGCAATATGATGGTAAATACATCAATGCAAAAGCTTCCTTAAACCAATGCGTATTCTGGCTATTGAATGGGCTCCAGGCATTTTTCCCAAGTGCTAATTTTACTTTATTTTCAAAGTTGATTGGCAAAGGATATGTCAAACGATAAACAGCATCAACGTCCGGGTTTTCATCCGCCAGACCTTGCTGTATAGGACAAGTGGCTACATCATGTTTTAATGAATTTAGTTCAGTTTGTTTGTTTTGCAACTCTTCCAAAGGAAAACCACGGGGCCAGATTATATTTTTAGTAAAATAATGATATACATTCACCCAGCCTTTGTTTTCAAATAAATGGCTTTTTACTTCACGCTGTTTATCATTCCAGAATTCTTCGCGTGGGATGTTGTCATCATCTGTTTCGACCAATTCAGTGACTCCGTTTTTAATTGCTAAAAGGTAGCCAAGGTTTTTTCTCGAATAATGGCGTGTTGGAGTAATTTTTGCCAGTTCAAAAGGTAAGGTTGATTGGCGATCAATACTCCAAAAATCACATCCATCCAATTGGAATTCAGTTGGAGATTTTGTGTCACCAATTACAATAAAATCAAGATTTCTTTTTTTACATTCAGTTGCAAACGAATTTAATATTGGGTTTTTATCATTAGCAATAGAAGTGATGATGAGTGATTTTGACATATAAAATTAATTTGAAAATATATTAATTTGAAAATTTGAAAAGGAACTTGTTTGATAATCAATTAGCCTATTGTCACATCAGCACATTGATACATTAGCACATCAGCACATTATTACAGCGTTGGTCTCTTTCCTGCTAATCTCAAAAAGAAATAATAAAATAAAGTTTGATAAGCATTTGTAATTGCATTTTTTGAAACCCTTGGCGAAGGTGCCTGGTAATGTATCGGAACTTCAAAAAGTCTTCTCTTGCGCAATAAGTAACGCAATTCTGTCTGATAAAAATGTGCCTTTGATTTAAAGTTATGATTGATTATCTTTTCAACAACATCACGATGAAAACCTTGATAACCGGATGTCATATCATGCAATTTGGTACCTAACAATATGTTTGCTAATATAGTTCCTATTTTGGAAAGCATTCTTCTTTTAAAAGGGGAATCGCCCATTGAACCTCCGTTGATAAACCTACTTCCAAATGCACATTCATTACCTTCGTTTAACACACGTAAAAACATTGGTATTGCTCGTGGATCATGAGAAAGTCCTGCATCCATTTCCACAATAATATCATGCCCCGCCTCATAAGCGGCTCTCAATCCCCTCACGTAGGCATCAACAACATTTCTGTTTTCAGGAGCCCAAATTGTCACATATCTTCTGTCTATTGCCGAAAGGGCCTTACATAAATCCAATGTTTTATCTGTTGATGCTTTATCAATTACAAAATAAACATTCCCTGGATTCAATTCATTAATCACAAAATTGAGCATTTCAATAAATGGCTTGAAATCGTCCTCTTCATTTGCCATTGGCACAACTATTGCCCAATTTTTGTAGTAAAACATTATAGTGAGTGATTTTAATTTATGCTAAAAAAATATAATTTTACGAAATGGAATAAATCTATTTTAATAAATAAAATATTTCTGATTTACCTTTTTTTGAAATTATACGCAAAAGTAGGGTATTTATCAAAACAGCCAAACGATTTCGTGATTCTGAATATGGGCATCCTCCCCAATTTCAAAAATTCGTACTAAAAATAGTTATATTTGATTTGCTGATATGCCTTTTTTAGATATATTTGTATTTAATTTAGATTCAGTCTAAATAAGGAGTGATAGAAATTTTTTTTAATAAAAAACGAAATGATAACAATCTCAGAAAACGCGAAACAATACGTATTAGATCTATTGAAAAAAGAGAATAAAGCAGAACAAGCATTTATTCGTGTAGGAGTTGATGGTGGTGGTTGTTCTGGATTGTCATACAAATTAGAATTCGATTCAAATATTAAAGAAAGCGATCAGGTTTTTGAAGACAAGGGAATAAAGATTATTGTTGACAAAAAAAGCTTTTTGTATTTAGTTGGGACTGAGTTGGATTATGTTGGTGGCCTAAATGCAAAGGGCATTGTATTTAATAACCCGAATGCCAGTAGAACATGTGGTTGCGGCGAATCTTTCGGAGTTTAATGAGTGGCTCCATCCTGCTTCCCTGTTGGGGAGGAGACGAGTGAGATCAAGATTGATAAAAATATCAAAAGTGTACATTAAAACAAAATCTCCCTTAGAGGAGGTTAGCGAGGCATATGTCAAACGAAATTTTAGGAGAGAAAATCAACGAGGAATATAAGTACGGTTTTGTTACCGATATTGATGCCGATAATGCTCCAAAGGGCTTGAATGAAGATATTATCCGGTTTATTTCAAAAAAGAAAAATGAACCTGAATGGATGTTGGACTATCGCTTAAAAGCCTTGCGCCATTGGCTTACATTGGAAGAACCTCACTGGGCTCATGTGTCCTACAAAAAGCCCGACTTTCAGGAAATTATTTATTACTCAGCTCCCAAACCTAAAAAGGTATTGAATAGTTTGGATGAAGTAGATCCCGAATTGCTAAAGACCTTTGAAAAGCTCGGAATCTCTATTGAAGAACAAAAAAGACTTTCGGGTGTGGAAAGCCGGATAGCTGTTGATATAATCATGGACAGCGTTTCAGTGAAAACAACTTTCAAAGAAACATTATCTGAAAAAGGAATTATTTTTTG
Organism: Bacteroidia bacterium; assembly: GCA_036170695.1. Taxonomy (GTDB): domain Bacteria; phylum Bacteroidota; class Bacteroidia; order 2-12-FULL-35-15; family 2-12-FULL-35-15; genus 2-12-FULL-35-15. The sequence goes on along the minus strand of JAVHPR010000324.1, from coordinate 5,707 downwards.
CTCTTTTGGTGAAGCCGTTCAGGAGCATCCCGAATTAGTTAAAAAATATATGAGTTCTGTTGTTCCCTACACCGATAATTTTTATGCCGCCTTAAATTCTGCTGTTTTTACGGATGGCTCATTTTGTTATATTCCAAAAGGAGTGCGTTGCCCGATGGAACTCTCAACGTATTTTCGGATAAACTCGGCTGGTACAGGGCAGTTTGAGCGTACTTTAATTATTGCTGATGAAGATTCCTATGTGAGTTACCTCGAAGGCTGCACAGCTCCTATGCGTGACGAAAACCAATTGCATGCGGCAGTTGTGGAACTTATCACTCATAAAAATGCTGAAATAAAATACAGTACGGTTCAAAATTGGTATCCCGGTGATAAAAATGGAAAGGGAGGTATTTTTAATTTTGTGACTAAGCGTGGTGTTTGTTTAGAAGACAATTCGAAAATCTCATGGACACAGGTAGAAACAGGATCAGCAATTACCTGGAAATATCCATCCGTAATTTTAAAAGGAGATAATTCTGTTGCTGAATTTTATTCAGTTGCCGTCACAAACAATTACCAACAGGCTGATACAGGAACAAAAATGTTTCACATCGGAAAAAATACCCGAAGCACAATCATTTCAAAAGGTATTTCAGCCGGCTTTAGTAATAATAGTTACAGAGGTTTAGTGCGTATTTCGAAAGGCGCAACCAACGCACGTAATTTTTCACAATGCGATAGTTTGTTGATGGGAAATAAATGTGGAGCGCATACCTTTCCTTATATCGAAATCAAAGATAAATCTGCTATTGTAGAGCATGAAGCCACTACTTCAAAAATTGGTGAAGACCAATTATTTTATTGTAAGCAACGGGGTATTGATAATGAAAAAGCTATTGGCTTGATTGTGAATGGCTATTGTAAAGAAGTGCTGAATAAATTGCCAATGGAGTTTGCTGTTGAAGCTCAGAAGCTATTGGCGGTTAGTTTGGAAGGTAGTGTGGGGTAAAGAAGAAGCCCCTCCCAGCCTCCCCAAAGGGAAGGAGGTATTGTGAATAAAAAAATATGTGATCAACAATTGTAAACGGTTCTAAATATGAAATTGATTACTAGCTTATTATCCTATCTCAAATTAAAAAACCTCCCCTTTGGGGAGGTTGGAGGGGCTTTTTTTCTGTTTTTTTTTATTTTAACTAATGCTAATGCAAATCCAGGGAAACTGTTAAGCTACCGCCTTGTGCGTTCATATTCTGTCGCCGAATTGGATTCTATTTGGAAAACGAAGAAGATCAGTAAATTCATGGCGAAAATCAAAAATCCGCTTGATGTATTCGAGGTTGTTTATGAAACAACCTGGTATGACGGAACGCCTGTGGAAGCTTCCGGGATATTTTTTCTGCCCAGACAAAAAGGCAAAGAATTTCCGATGCTTTGCTATCATCACGGAACACAGATAGTAAAAGAACGCAAAATCGATTTTATTGGAGAGCAAGCGTTATGTACTGTTTTTGCTGCAAACGGATATATGGTAGCTTTTCCTGATTATATAGGACTTGGAATCAGCAATAAAATGCATCTTTATCTTCATAGTGAAACAGAAGCTGCCGCGTCAATAGATTTATTACGCGCATTAAAAGAATTGCTTGTGAAGGAAGATGCTAAACAAAACAAATTTTTGTTTTTGGCAGGTTATTCTCAGGGTGGTCATGCAACTTTATCTACACTTAAAGTGATGCAGGAAAAATATCCGGATGAATTCAAAGTAACGGCATCTGCTCCAATGAGTGGGGCTTATGATTTGGGGGTGGGTAGTGTTCAAAGTGAAGTGATGTTTAAACCATATACTCATCCGGGCTATTTACCTTATCTTATGTATTCTTATCAGGAGATATATAAATGTTTTAATGATCCGAACTGCTCTTTTAAAGTTCCTTATGCAGCTATGTTGCCACCACTTTATGATGGAGTACATAGCATGGGTGAGATAAATAAAATGATGCCACCGGTGCCAAAAGATATCTTAACAGATGATTTTTTGCAAGGATATTTGAATAATGACAAGTTTCCATTTTCTTTAGACCTTGCTAAAAATAGTGTCCATGATTGGAAACCCGAAACACCGGTGCTATTCTGCTATTGTGAAGCAGATGAGCAGGTAAATTACAAAAATGCGCTTGTGGCTTCGGCGGCAATGAAAGCAAAAGGTGCAACGAATATTAAACTGCGGGATACCAGTAGGAAAATGGGGCACAGGAGTTGTGCAACATATTCCTCTGTTTACACAAAAATGTATTTCGATAGTTTTCTGAAGGGTAGCAAGAAGGGACGCAAAGGACCTGTTTTAAACCGTATTGTTTTATCCTTTATAAAAATGAAAGTGAAGAATTAATAGCAATTTATAAAAACATTATTTCAATAGAAAAATAAACTATGCTTTCAATAAAAAAATTACACGCTTCAATTGGCGGAAAAGAAATTCTGAAAGGAATTAATTTAGAAATAAAAGCGGGAGAGGTGCACGCTATTATGGGACCTAATGGTTCCGGAAAAAGTACTTTGTCGGCTGTACTTGCAGGGAAAGAAGATTACGACGTCACCGAAGGAGAGGTAATATTCAATGGTAAAAATTTGTTGGAACTTTCTCCTGAAGACAGAGCCAGAGAAGGCATTTTTCTGGCATTTCAATACCCTATCGAAATCCCGGGAGTAAGTAATGTTAATTTTTTAAAAACCGCTATAAACGAAATCCGTGCTTACAAAGGTTTACCGCCTATAGAGGCGAAAGATTTTTTAGTAATGCTGAAAGAAAAACAGAAATTAGTAGAGCTGGATGTAAAACTTGCAAATCGCTCTGTTAATGAAGGTTTTAGTGGTGGAGAAAAAAAACGTAATGAAATTTTTCAAATGGCAATGCTGGAGCCGAAACTTGCGATACTGGATGAAACCGATAGTGGCCTTGATATTGATGCATTACGTGTGGTGGCAAACGGGGTAAATAAGTTAAAGTCAAAAGATAATGCTGCAATCGTAATAACGCATTATCAGCGCCTTTTGGACTATATTATTCCAGATGTTGTTCATATATTGTATAATGGAAAGATAGTAAAATCCGGACCCAAAGAGTTGGCTTTAGAGTTAGAGGAAAGAGGGTATGATTTTATTAAAGAAGAGGTAGGGATTTAGGACTCCTATTCCTACGCACAGTCTTCGACAAGCTCAGACTGACCATGCGCGGGCTGTCACATTGAGCCTGTCGAAATGTGTGCATAAGCATTTGAAGAAATTAATATGGAAACCTCTACACAAAAAAATACTTTAACAGAAAAATTTATTTCTGAATTTGAATCCACCAAAAAATCTTTGTTCGGAAATCTACAGCTTCGGGAGCAGGCAATGGAAAGCTTTAACAGGCAGGGCATCCCCAATCGTAAGCATGAAGAATATAAGTATGTGAATATGGAGTCGATGCTGAAAGAGAATTATGCAGTATCAATAAATATAAAACCTACTCCTGAACAAATTGAGCATCTTGAATTTTTGAAAGAGGCTCATGTTGTGATTATTGAAAATGGAATTTTCAGTGAAGGGTTATCAAAATTGAAAGAGCTTCCAAAAGGTTTAACTATTTGTAGTTTATCTCAAGCATCAAAAAAACATTCTGAAGTTTTTGAAAAACATTATTCCATTTATGCTGATGTTAATACTAATGCATTCATTGCTTTAAATACTGCAATGGCTAGGGATGGCGTTTTTATTCATATTGAAAAAAATACAGTGATTGAAGCCCCCATTCATATTATTCAGATTTCAAATCAAAAGCAAAATTCAATTATTCAGCCTCGTAATTTAATTATTGTTGAAAAACAATCGCAGGTGAATTTTGTAGAGTCTTTTGAAATGGTTGATTCCACTGCCAAACTATTCAATAATACAGTAACTGAAATTGTTGTTGAAGAAAACTCAATTGTTGATCATTATGTAATTCAGGATGAAAAAAAATGGGGGTATTTGCATAATACAACCCAGGTAATTCAAAAAAAACAAAGTACTTTTTTTTCTCATACTTTTACGTTAAGTGGTTCATTAGTAAGGAATAATTTAAGTATTGTGTTGGATGATAAGGGAGTTGAATCACACTTACATGGATTATATTTGACGGATGAAAATCAAGTTGTAGATAACCATACTGTTGTTGATCATCGCAAACCCAATTGCAACAGCAATGAACTATATAAAGGTGTTATTGACGGAAAATCAACAACTACATTTAACGGGAAAATTTTTGTACGAAGAGATGCGCAAAAAACAAATGCCTTTCAATCAAACAAAAATATATTGTTAAGTGATGAAGGCACCATCAACACCAAACCTCAGCTTGAAATTTATGCCGATGATGTAAAATGTTCGCATGGTACCTCAACAGGCAAGCTGGATGCTGAAAAGATATTTTACCTTCGTGCCCGCGGCTTAAGCGAAACAAGTGCTAAGAAATTATTGATTTATGCATTTGCTTCAGAAATTGTAAATACCGTTAAAATTGATGCGCTGCGCGAATACCTTGAAGATAAAATATCGAAGCGGTTCGAATAAATCATGAATCAAATTTTTTACTGAATGATTGCATTGTTTTGCACTTATTAATTTCGTGCAACGGGAGTATTTTAATGCTTTTTTTTTAAGATTTTATTATTAATTTTTTCTATGTTTTTCAAAAATAAAAATCTTCTTCTACTCCATTTTGTAGTTTTCATTTGGGGCTTTTCTCCGATACTTGGCAAACTTATTTCAGTACAAGCCTTTCAGTTAGTTTGGTTTCGGATGCTGCTCACAGTTATGTCGATTGCCGTCTATTTGGTTTTTATAAAACAGGATATAAAAATTACCCGGGGAGATTTTTTTAAGCTCGTTGGAATAGGTACTATTATTGCTTTTCATTGGTTCTGTTTTTATCATGCAATAAAAATTTCAAATGTGTCGGTAACTTTGGTAGCTTTTGCCACGGGCACTTTATTTACTTCTGTAATCGAACCAATTTTTTATAAACGTAAAATTATCCGTTATGAAATAATATTTGGGATAGTTATTATTGGTGCTATCGCAATGATATTTAATGTGGAAACACGATATACTACTGGAATCATTTTTGCTATTATTGCAGCATTAACAGCGTCATACTTTACCGTTATTAACAGTCTGCTTGTAAAACGGATTCCTTCACCGGTAATTGCCATTTATGAATTAGGAGGAGGATTTATATCACTAACTGTTTATCTGTTTTTATCCGGTCAGTTTAATCACGATTTTTTTTCAATTAGTACTGTTGATTGGCAATGGCTTGCCTTATTTTCTATAGCAGGAACAGCATTCCCATTTATGGCGAGCATTCATGTAATGAAGAAAATAAGTCCTTATACAATGACGCTGATGGTAAATCTGGAAACAATATATGGTATTATTTTCGCTTATTTCATCTGGAAAAATGAGGAAACAATGACTCCGGGATTTTATTTAGGAACACTTATCATTCTTTCAACGATTTTTGGAAACAGTTTATTAAAAAACTATTTAAAGAAACAATAAATAAAAGCGCAGCTACTATTGCAACTGCGCTTTTTCCTCATCATCGAGGTAGTTTTTAATTCGTGATAATTATCTTTTTTGTTGAAATTTGATTAATTGCTTATCTGCTTTAGACATGTAAAAAAATAGTATCTTAGCTCCTTAT
>JAVHPR010000323.1:0-10518 GCA_036170695.1 Bacteroidia bacterium | reverse complement strand
GGAGCTAAGATACTATTTTTTTACATGTCTAAAGCAGATAAGCAATTTATTTAATATTTAGTTTTGATTTCACAGTATTTGGGGACTTCCCTAAAATTCTTGCTGTATGTAAAATATTTTTATTGCACATTTCATAAACCCGATTTACATGTTCAATAACTATATCTTCAAGTTTTAAAGAACCTTCTCGAGTTAGTGAAGAAAAATTTTTCGGTAGAGCTTTTTCGGTTACTTCACTTTCAGTAGTCGCATAGAGGCGCTCAATGAAATTTTCCATTTCACGAATATTTCCAGGGAAAGAATAATCAAAAATTTTTTTACGGACAGCACTCGATATTTCGAGGACAGGCGTTTTGAAGTCTTTACTTTTTTTCTGCAAAATAAAGTTGAACAATTCTTCTGTTTCTTTTACTCCTCTTTCCTTAAGCGATGGCAAGGTTAAATCAACTACCGAAAGACGGTAATATAAATCCCAGCGAAATTTTTGCTCTCTGCAAAGTATAGTCAAATCGTGATTCGTTGCTGTAATAACTCTGATATTTAATTTTTTCACCCTTGATTCACCAATACGGCTTATTTCTTTTTCTTGCAACACCCTAAGAAGGGATTGTTGCATATATGGGGAGATATCTCCTATCTCATCCAAAAATATTGTTCCATTGTCTGCATCTTCAAAAAGCCCAGGGGTATCTTTTACAGCCGTATTATGCGATCCTTTGACGTAACCGAACAAGCGGCTTTCCAAAAGTGATTCACCCATTCCTGCGCAATTAATGGCAATGAAAGGGCCTTTTGCCCTTGGTGAATGGTCGTGAATGTATCGTGCAAGTCCTTCTTTTCCCGTTCCCGTTTCACCTAAAATAAGAACTGTTACCTTATCAGCTGCGGCAACTTTCTTTGCCATATCATAAATTGGTATTATAGATTTGGTGATGAGAAATTTAGTATCGGCATGGTTACTTTTAAGTTCTTCCCTTATTAAAAGCGCTGTTGGAATTTTAGATTGATTAAGGCTCACCCAAATCTGTTCGCTTTTATTTTTAGTTTTTGTGAATTCCGTTTTGCGTATCTGAAAGAGTTTAGTGTTAAGCGATAATGTTTCGTGTGCGAGATACCAAGCCACTTGCATGGCTGGTGTGCCTGGTGAAATAAAAATATCAATTTCATGTTCCTGCATAGAGTAAAGGAGGGAATTTACTTTTCCGCTTATTTCATTTACATCTATTACATCATCTATTGCCATGCCTCGTTTTTCTACTTTGTGCTTATAAGTCTTTGTCAAATGAGAGGCTAATTGCAAAAGCTTCATGTCTTCATCGTGCGCACTTGATAAAAGCAAGTGGTAGTCATAATTCCAAAATTGTTTATGTACAATACTATTAGGCCCGTTAGCATTTACAGGCATACTGCCAGATGTAAAGTCATTATTGAAGGCCACCCATGAAATCAGAATTTTTGCCATTTGAATGATTGAAAGTTTTTCAAATATAGTCAAAAATTGATTAGTGCTATCAAAAAATGATTATCACTAAAATTCAAAAGCCCTGATTTTACAGGAAAACAACATTGGCACCTTCATTGCAAAAGTGAAATGTGGTTCATTAATCAATTTAATCATAGTAACACATTAAAACTTAAACTCACGGAAAAATTAAATTACAAAGTCAAATCCGATTCTTTTTTAGCAGGACGTTTATTATAGAACCATTCATACTAAGAGATAATAAAAAAATGGAACTTATTTCAATAGAACAAATCAACGAACGATACCTTTTTTATAATGACCTAAGAAGTTGTAAGAATTGGCTCAAGGCTAAGGGGGTGTTGATAATAAAATTGGGGAAAAAATATTTTGTTAAGGCAGAACAATTCAAAGCAGTAATAAATATAATGGCCGGAAATAACCAACCAATTAATGCTGTGAGGAATAAGTCTGTAAAGCATCGCACTGCTCCTTACTATGAAATCTATAATGACTTGCTGAGGAATATAAACGAGCTATAATGCCACACACCAAATGAGTAACCCGATAAAAACATCAAAAATAAAAGGATTGAAGCTCTGGTGTCCGGCATGCAGTGAAGAAATCGGCACAACAAACAAATGCAAACAAACGGGTGGAGTAGCTGCAAAATGTCCTAATGCGGAAAGGCATATATACAGGGTAGTGGTATATGAACCTGGCAGTAATAAACGAAGAGTGAAAATAATAAAGGAAAAGAAAATCGATTTAGTAATTAAGGCAGCAGTTTTATTCAGGGATGAAGTTAAAAATGGGAAATATATAGAGCTGGCAGAAATATCACATAATAATGTAGAAGAAAAAGAAGGTTTAAAATTAATAGAGGCGATGACTTTGTACAAAGCATTTTTAGATTGTAAGCATGGGGCTGCCCACACATTAAGGTCGAGAACTGTGGGTCATAAAAAAGAATTAATGCGGAGCATTATACTGTTTGCCAAAGCAATTAAAAAGCAGGGAATCGATCCTGAACGGTTAAGAATTGAAAAAATAACTCAGGAGCATATAGGTTTTTACCACACATATTTATTGAGTGATAAAGAATATTCTAACTGCACATATAACAACCGGATGAACAATATGCGCAACTTCTTTAACTACTTGAACAAACATGAAGGAGTTGATATTAAAAATCCTTTTAATACGGTTCAAAAAAAGCCAACAAGCACAATTATTAAAACAATAGAACCGGAAGAGTTTAAAGCCTTGATTGATAGCATCACGCCAGAAAAGGGAATTCAGGTATTGTCCAACGGAGAGAAAAAAAACCATTGGCATCCCTTTCTGAATGAAGCTTTCCTTTTGGGATTATTAACAGGTTTAAGAAGAGAACAGCTCGTTTCCCTTCATTTTAGAGACATTCAGGAAGATGCCCAGGGAGTGCCCTTAATTATCGCCTCCAATAACCTAAAGGTAAATAGAATAATGAATTCCGAGGAAGCTGGAGATATAAGAATAACGCCGACACCAGTGACACCACAGCTACTTCAACTTTTAGATGGAGAGTTGAAGTACTCAGTTAATCGAGGTAGCGATAAGTTTTTAATAGCACCAGATAGTGAACTTAAAAGAAAAACGATAATGGATATTATCAGCAAAAGTTTTACTCACTACTGGAAACAATTGGATATAAGTGTTTCAAAGGATATCAGTTTCGCTAATTTGAGAAAAACATATATAACAAAAATGACATTGGCTGTTGGTGATAACGCAAGACATCTTACCGGACATGCTAATCAGGAAGTGTTGAATAAGCATTATATCAATAAAGAATTGATCGCACGAGTAGCGAGCAACCACAATATTTTCCCCGAGTTAGATATGGAAGAGATAAAACGGAAAAATGAAATCGAAAAACTCAGAATACAGCAACAAAAAAATATTTCAAAAGATAGATAACAATAATTACAATTAACCTAAAACATAAATAAAATGAAAAAAGACCAAACAGTATTCATTGAATACGGCACAACAGAAAAAGGACAGCATTTTATGACCGTGATGCAAAACGGCAATGGGCAAAGAAAAATCATTGCACGCGTTTTCCGAGAGTACGATCAGGAAAACAAAAAAACAAAGTATATAGCAAAAGATCATCAGGGCAATCAAATATTCGCAGACATTCCCGACCTGATGGGTTTAAAGAAAAAATTTGTGGAAAATGGAAAACAAATGGCATATGCGATACCCGACAATCCTAACCATCAACACTTAAAAGATAAAGACCAGCCCGATACCGAATTTCCGGAAAGAGAAAAGGAACTAAAACAAGTTAGAACAAAAAATTCAGATAAGGATAAAGGGCAGGAAATCAGTAGATAGTAGAAATAACCCCAAACAAATCATTAACAGTTAACCTTAAAACCATCAGAAATGAAAACACAAGCCCTTACAATAGTCTCCGGCAATATCTATGATTCTGCCATGGAAGAAATGATTCAAAAAAAAGATGCAGAACTGAAAGAGACTGCACGAAAAGATGCCAGGCATCTTGCAAAACAAAATCTTCCTTCAAAGGATGATGAATCACTTGTGCCATACATCGAAGGTATCAAGGCAGGATATGAACAACTTGCTTCACAGGTCTTCCAATTCCTCCAACCTTCGGCACATTTCCCTGAGGCAAAAATGGATGCAGATTACTTCAAAGAAGCTGACAGTGAATTAGATTTGAAAATAAAAGGCTTGGAAGATGACAATCGCCATGCAGAATACGAATTGGGTAATTATAGTCCGGGTACAATTTATTTACGGATATGGATTACGGCAATTGCCACAGGCATCATTAGTATAGGGGAGGTGCTTTTCAATACAAAGTCCTTTCAGGTCACTGGCGAAAACATGCTGTTTGCGCTAATCCTTTCCATCTCAGTTTCCTTTGCTGTATTCGCCTTTTCGCATGTTGCCACTTTCCTGTATAAAAGCAGAAAAACCACGTTCCAAAGAAGAGCGGTTGCCTTCACAACATTATTCCTTATCACTGGATTATTCACTGCACTGGCGATTTTTCGTTCCAGCTATTTGGCAAATCATAAAGTATATATAAATCCCTTTTATTTCGTCATCATCAATTTGTTTTTCTTCATTGTTTCAGTTCTGCTCTCATTCTTTGTTCTTCCTACCTGGCAGGAGATAAAGGAAAACACTTCAAGAATGAAACATGCATTTGGAATTGCCAAACGCAAAAAGGAAATTGAAAAACTGAAAAAAGAAAAAGATGATATTCGGAAAGTTATTTTAGAAAGAACTAAAAATCGTATCCGTATCGCTCATTACTCAAATTACGCTGCTGAACGAATAAGGAAGCTCTACCTTGAAACAGTAGGGATATTTAAAAGCACCAATCTTACTTTTCGCACAGATAAGCAGATGCCTGGCTGTTTTTCCGGTAGGATTCCTGAACCGGATATAAACGATTTTGAAATAATATTCAGTACAACAGTTAATCCTAAAGCAAAATGAAAACTATCCTCTATATTCTTGCAACAGTCGCTGTCCTGGTAACCATTGTTGCCTGTATAAGGGCTCCTGAGCCCTTTACAACTGAAATAGTGCTACTTAAGGATATAACAGGCATACAACCTGCAAAACCTGAGGATTTGAGCATCTTTTCTTTGTTTGATTTTTCCGGGGATATGAAATGGAATGGAGCTGTTTTCCATTTTTCCGATATAAGTGATGTCAGCTATAACAGTTTTTCAGAAGCAAAGATAAAGACGACAGGAATGTGGCTCTCAAACGAATTGGAAAGGGAAAAGGAAATAAAGAATTTCAGAACGGAAGTTTCAAAGATACTGGAAGAAGGAGGAAAGAGTATTAAGGGGAAAAGTAATTCTTCGATTTACCTTCCATTAGCATATGAACTGAACAAGTTAGCAAAAAGCAAATCACAAAGAAGAGTCTTGTTGCTGTATAGCGATCTGATGGAAAATACGGACGATATTTCTTTCTATAACAAAAAGCAATATCAACTGCTAACAACAAATCCTGGTTCAATGCAGAAAAAGTTTACACAAATGCAGGCATTACAAAACCTGACTAGCATAGAGGTGAACTTCATTTACCAGCCTAATGATTCGCAAAGTGACAAAGTATTTACAGTTGTTTCAACATTCTTTAAGCAATTATTAGAAGCTAAAGGAGCAAAAGTGAACATTTCAGCAAACATCAATCTTAAAAATTAAAATAAATGAGGGAGGTATTAGAAGTAATCTTAAAAGGAATCGCAAAAGTGATTTGGAAAACTTTTTTAATAATAATCTGGGGTTCCTGTAAATTATTAGAAACCATCTTTCATGCCATCAATGAGCTTTTGAAAGATGTTGTTAAAAAATAACGACAATAAAAAAACAAAAAATGATAACAAAAATCTTTGATATAACTATTTCAATAATAGAGGGCATACTTAAAACAGTTTTTGAACTCTTGGAAGGATTGTTTAACGACACCAAAAATAAAGAATACAAAGCGGATTTTGCATCCCAAGGTACCTTGCTTTCACAATGGAATTATGGTTTTTGTTTAACAGGTAACAAAAACCTATCCTTAAAACATTCTTTTCAAAATGCCCTGATAATTGGTGGTACAGGAGCGGGTAAGTCGAGTGTAGTGCTAATTCCTGCGCTATATTCAATGAAAGGATCTTTTATCGTCCATGATCCGTCTGGTGAGCTTTATACCAAAAGCGCAGGCTATTTAGAACAGAAGGGATACGATATTAAAATATTGAATTTCGCAAACCCTGAAATTTCTTCTAACTATAATCCATTATCAAGAGCAAAGAATTCAACAGACATACAAAAAGTAGCTTCTATGTTAGTTGAAAATTCATTGGGTGGTGGTAAGAAAGATCCTTTCTGGAATAATCTTTCTATTTCATTAATAACTATGTTGATTCAAATTTTAAAGACCCAGCCAGAAGAATATCAGAATTTATATAATGTCCGAAATCTTTTAAATTCAATGGGAGGCAACCCCGAAGCAGTAGATGCGCTCTTTAGTAAGAATGCAAGTGAGAAATTATTTTATGAATATAAATCATTCCTTGCCTATGATGAAAAGGTTACCAGCGGAGTAATTGCCACATGCAAAGCTTCGCTACAAATTTTCAATGATGAAAATATCGGCAAAGTAACATCAGGTGACAACATTCCATTTGAGGATTTTAGAAATAAACCGACTGTATTGTATATTCAAAATTCTGTAGCAGATCAAAAATATTATAGCACTCTTACAAGTATTTTCTTTGAACAATTATTTTCTTACACACTTTCACGTTTTCCAAAACAAGAAGAACAAAATATTTTCTTTTTGATTGATGAGTGCAGTTCACTGCATTTGCCAACGCTTCCATTGGCAACAGCCAATGTGAGGAAACATAATGCTGGAATAATGTTGATTATACAGGACTTTAATCAGATAGTTAATCACTATGGCAAACATGAAAGTGATGCCATTCGTGCTAATTGTTTCGCAAAATTATATTTTACAGGACAGAGTCTGGAAACAGCAACTGAACTTGAAAAAATACTTGGAAAGTATGAATACAAGGATAAAGACGATAAAAAAGTTATACGATCTCTAATGACCAATGATGAAATACGGACAATGAAAGAAACGCGTGCAATTCTTGTCTGTGGGCATTATCCACCAATACTTGCAAACCTTCATCCATATTACAAAAGCATACGTTACAGAAAATTTAGTTTAATTCCTACACCAATAAATAATTCAACAATTACTGTTGACACGATTTCAGTATTGCCATTACCCATAGCAACAAAAACAAATGAGCAAAAAAAATAATAGCGGAATGTGGGAGTATCTTGAGTCTTTGGGAATTCTGGAAAAAGGAACTGAGGATGAAATAAATGCTGCTAAAAAAACATATCGCAAAAAATACTTATTGGAATTCAAACAAAAACAGAGATTAAAAAAGCCTGAATTTAATATCAACTTTTCAAAAGAAAATGGAGAATTTGGCAAAGTGGCGAAGGAAGCAGAAAAGCATCATTGTACCATTACAGCATTTATTCATGATGCAACACTTGGATATATCAACCAAAGCTATGTTGTGCCGAATACATTACAAATAGCTCAATTGGAACAAATTCTTTCTGATTGTTTGAATGAAATACAAACAATCGTTCGGTTCAAAGAAAAATACCATTGGGAGCGTGACCGGAAATTAGAAACGATTGAAAAAAGGATTGAAAAACTGGAGCAGCAAATAGACGAAGTATTCCGGCATCCGCCATTGCTTTCAGGTACATCGAATGATTATCAAGATAAAATCGCATAAACGGTCATCATTTCAAACCCTTCTGAAATATATGATAAACGACAAGGATTGTTTATATGATAAAGAGGGTAGAAGCTTTGCCATTACACATAATTTAAAAGGAGACAGTATTACTGCTTGGGTAAAACAATTTCAAGCCAATGAACAAAATCGTCAGCGCAAAAGAACCGATAGTGTATATCTCACTCATGAAATCATTTCCTTCCATAATGAAGATGCAAAAAATATTACCCTTGCAAAGATGGAAGCAATGGCAAGGGAATACATCAAACAGCGCAACCCGAAAGGTTTGTATGTTGCAGTGCCACATTTTGATAAAGAGCATTACCACATTCATTTTTGCGCATCAGGAGTGGATAAAACGGGAATGTCACTGCGCCTTCCAAAGGCTGACCTTCTGAAATTAAAAAAGGAAATTCAAAAATACCAAATTGAAAGATTCCCTGAACTCTCTAAATCTATTGTTAATCATGGAAATGTAAGAGATAAGAGCCTAGAAACAAAAGAAGTTACAAGCGACAAAGAATTTCAATTCAAATTAAGAACCGGACGAGATTCGGAAAAAGAATTGCTTATCGGAATGCTTAAAACTTGTTATAAAATGGCAGTTTCAAAAGAAGATTTTTTTCTAAAGCTGAAAGAGTGCGGATTAGAAACTTATGAAAGAAGTGGAAAAATAACAGGCATAAAAAAAGGAATTATAAAATTTCGTTTCACACGTTTGGGCTTTACAGAGCAAAGAATCGAAGACTTAAACAAATTTGCAGATAGGGAAAAAGAATTAAGCGAAAGAAGAGCAAGTAAACAAAAGACAAATAGTCGGAACAGATAAAATATTTTAAAAATTAAAATCAAAAAACACAATGAAAAACACACATCTTTCAAATAGCAAAACCAACAATGTTTATGAAATAGTAAACAATCGTATTATTGAATATCTTGAAAAAGGCGTTGTGCCCTGGCAACAACCATGGGTTGAAGCCGGACTGCCAAAAAATCTGATTTCCGGCAGAAACTATCGTGGAATCAATGTTTGGCTTCTTAATTCATTAGGCTATTCTCAAAACAATTTTCTCAGCTTCAAACAGGTTAAGGAACTGGGAGGATCTGTCAAAAAAGATGAAAAAGGGAACATCATTGTTTTCTGGAAATGGATAGAAAAAGAAAATAAAGAAACAGGGGAAAACGAAAAAACACCACTGCCTAGGTATTACAGAGTTTTTAACATTGAGCAATGCACTGATATACCTAAAGAGAAACTACCTCCGACTATAGAACGAAAAAATGACCCCATACAAACCTGTGAAGAAATAATTCAACACATGCCCAAGCATCCTGATATAAGGCATAACGAGAACAGAGCCTATTATCACAAACTTGATGATTATATTAATATACCCAAAATGGAAAGTTTTAAAGACAGCCAAAGTTACTACGGTACGCTCTTTCATGAATTGGTGCATAGCACAGGGCATAAAGAACGATTAGATCGAAGGGAACTTAATCAAAATAAAGTTTTTGGTTCTAAAGATTATTCCGTGGAAGAGTTGACTGCTGAAATGGGTGCATCCTATCTTAAATCTTATGCAGGCATTCCGATAGAAAAATTGGAGAACAATGCAGCCTATATTCAGCACTGGTTGGAAAGGCTAAAAAAAGATCAGAAGTGTATTGTTTATGCCAGCGCACAGGCGCAAAAAGCAACTGATTTCATTCTTAATATTAAAAATGAAGAAAAGGAGCTTGAAGTACAAGAGCCGGTTAAATCAGTTGAAAGGGAAAAAGAATTGGTTGAAATGAGGGGGAGGAGATCAGAAATTAACGTTGCGCGTTAATAGAAAACAAATCAGGCAATAACTTCAATACCAAACCCTCGTATCAACTTTTCATTCTTAATCCCGTATTTCCTTTTTAAGAAAATAAAAAAATCATTTAGGATTTCCTTAATTGTTTCCTTCGGAATATCAACTTTATTTTCTCGAGTGTAAAAAGTGTAAAACTTTGAATTTGCCATGCCTACTGTAATTTGGTCAATCTCAGCGACCATGTGGTAATTATAAATGTAGTTTATGAATTCATGAATGATAGTACATTGGGATACTACATTTTCATTGGGTTTTATCAAAAGAAGATACATTTGGTATCCTTCCAAGTATTCGACCATTTTATTATGGAAAGAGCTGTTGGTCATTTTACTTTTTTCTTTTTCTTGCTAACTTTTGGAACATCTATTTCATAAAAAAATTGCGCGAGAGTTATTTCCAAAAATTTACAAATTTTAATTAGCGTTTTCAAACTAAAGTTTTCCCCAGATTCCAATCTCCAATATGCACTGCGACTCATGCCTAACTCAAAGGCAATGTGTTCGTAATTGTTATACCCTTTTTCTTTTCGAATCTGTTTTAACCTGTCTGCAATTATAATCAATTCTGGGATTTTTTCTGTTTTTTTCATGCAGCAAAATTCCAGAAAATCCCTTTTTTATGGTACTCCTATAAATAGTACCCTATATATTAGAATATTTTGTATATTAGCAAAATAAATAATTAAAAAAACTTGTTAAAACTTGCAGTATTAGGATTTAGTATCATCAATTAAAAATTAAACACCATGAAAAAAACAAAACTATTTAGCGTATTAATTTTAAATTGCTTATCTGCTTTAGACATGCTGTCTTTTATTGTTTTGTAATTCC
>JAVHPR010000322.1:0-10590 GCA_036170695.1 Bacteroidia bacterium | reverse complement strand
GCAAAGATAATTTTATTTTTTCTATGTGCGCTCTAAACGTATATACCTATAAAACTAATTTTCATGGGAATGGAATTAATAATATAAAAGAGCGTGTTGAATTATTGAATGGAGAATATGAAATGCTATCAAGTATTGATGAGGGAACTACAGTTAATATTAAAATACCTATTATCGATTTATGAATAAGATAAAAATAATTTTAGCAGATGATCACCGGATATTCCGCGATGGTATTAAATATTTTTTGGAGAATGAGCTGATGCAGGTTATTGCAGAGGCTTCAAGCGGAATAGAATTGTTAGAATTACTACAAACAAAAAAAACAGATATTGTCATTATTGATATCACCATGCCAGGGCTTTCAGGAATTGAAGTTTCGAAACAGATTACTGAATTATATCCTGAAATAAAAATAATGATGCTATCGATGCATACCGAAGAGGAATTTGTCATCAATTCGGTGAAGGCCGGTGCTAAGGGGTATTTGCCAAAAGAAACATCTAAAGAGGAACTGCTGGAAGCTGTAAAAGTTTTGTATAACGGTGGCGAATATTACAGTAAAATAATATCCGATAAATTTCTAAAGAATGTTGTTAAAAAAGTAAAGGTCGAACAAAGTCTCCAAGAAAATGATGCATTAACAGCAAGAGAAATCGAGATTCTTAAACTTGCTGCAAGTGGCGTAAGTAATAAGGAAATTGCGGATATGTTGTCCATAAGTGTAAAAACCGTTGATGCACACAAAAGTCACATAATGCAAAAACTAAAACTGAAAAATACTGCAGAATTGGTTTTATTTGCATTGAGAAATAAAATAATTGAATTATAAACACAATTCTTTCCTCATCTTAAATTTTAGGTGATTCACCTATCAGGTAGTATTATCACCTACAACAATTTAGGGCATTTTCTAATACATACAATTCTTTTAAGAGTCTATTTTTACCACTGCATGCGATAGCTTTAGGTCAAATGTTTAATTTGTTGAACATCATTAAAGTTTAGCTGATGCTTGGTAAATATCTAATATAAAATCTCTATTTATGAAACAAAATGTATTTTTAACTGTATTTCTTTTCAGTTCCTTTTTTAATTCCTTTGCACAACAAAAAGATACATCGCATGTAAATGAAATTGAAAACAAACTACCCGAAAGCATTAAAATAAGTGGTTATATAGACACATATTATGCATATTACACAGATTCTGTTGGCACAAACAATTGCCAGAAAATACCGGATGTTTCTCCAAAGAGTAATCAATTTGGAATTAATATTTTCCAAATCACCGCACAATATTCTTCTGAAAAAGTAAGAGCAATTGGAACACTCCATTATGGTGATATTCCATCGGCAGCATGGTCCACTGATTTCAATATGATTCAGGAAGCGAACGTGGGTGTACGAATTGCAAAGAAAATTTGGATCGATGCCGGTTTTTTTAAAACACATATCGGAACAGAAGCACTTCTGCCAAAAGATAATATTACAAGCAGTCTTTCTGTGATCACCTTTTATGAACCCTGGTGGCAGGCAGGATTTAAACTCAGCTATACACCAAGTGATAAACTACTTCTTTGTTTACATGTTTTAAATGGTTATAACATTTTTATTGATAATAATAAATCCAAATCATACGGATTGTCGGTGGTATACATACTTGGTGAAAAAGGCAGCATCGGATATTATAATCTAATTGGTGAGGAATCTCCTGAAGGAATTGCAGGTAATCACATGCGTTTTTTAAATAACCTGGTTTTTAATTATCAATTTACAAAAAAATTAAAAGCAAATATTGGCGTTGATTATATCAGCCAGCAAAATTCTGTCATTACAGATACCACAAAAACAGCTTCGATATACAGTGGAATTATCACGTTAAAATATCAGATAAAACCAAAGTTTGGCATTTATGTTCGAGGCGAAACTTTTTCTGATAAAGATGGTTTTTTAACAGGAGTAATTACTGATGATAAAGGCAAAAAGAGCGGCTACATTTGTAATGGTGCAACATTAGGGTTTGAATACAAACCAACTGACAATTCATTTATTCGTGTTGAAGGCAGAGATTTAATGATGAATGCAAGCCAGAAAATATTTCGTACTGATGGGAAAAACACCAATAGCCGATTAGAAGCGATGATCAACTTTGGCATTTCTTTTTAATTATTTAAAACAAAATAGTACTAACCTAAAATTTAAAAATTATGACTTTTGACACAGGAATCACTGGCTTTATGCTTTTAGCAACCAGCCTTGTAATGCTAATGACACCAGGATTAGCCTTCTTTTACGGAGGGCTTGCAGGAAAAAGAAACATCCTTGGAATTATGATTCAAAGTTTTGTTTCAATGGGAATCACAACTATTCTTTGGTTCATTTGCGGTTATTCATTATGCTTTAGCGGAGATTCTTTAGGTGGAATTATTGGTAATCTGGATAAGGCATTTATGCACGGTGTTGATTTAAATTCCCCATTTCCCGGAAATACTAAGTTGCCTGAATTTGTTTTTATGGCCTATCAAATGATGTTTGCAATCATTACTCCTGCTTTAATTACAGGCGCATTTGTGAATCGTGTAACATTTAAATCCTATCTTATATTTTTAGTGTTTTGGCAAGTTTTAGTTTATTATCCATTTGCACACATGGTTTGGGGCGGCGGATTACTTGCAAAATGGGGCGTTCTTGATTTTGCCGGAGGAATTGTTGTCCATGCTACCGCAGGTTTTGCGGCGTTAGCTTCCGTTATTTATATTGGAAAAAGAAGAGACAGAGAATCAACACCAAACAGCGTTCCTTTGATCGCGATAGGAACAGGTTTATTATGGTTCGGATGGTATGGATTTAATGCCGGTAGCGCATTGGATGTAAATGCAGTTACAGGATTAGCATTTTTAAATACAGATGTTGCAGCTTCTTTTGCTGCAATCACCTGGTTAGTGATTGAATGGTATTTAGTAAAGAAACCAAAATTTGTTGGATTACTTACTGGTGCTGTTGCAGGATTGGCAACTATTACACCCGCTGCAGGATTTGTTTCCCTACCATCTGCCTGCATGATAGGAATTACAGCAGGTATAGTATGTTATGTTGCTGTTCATTTGAAAAATAAAATGGGATGGGATGACGCACTGGATGTTTGGGGTGTTCATGGGATTGGTGGATGTTTAGGTACAATTCTATTAGGAGTATTTGCATCAAAAGGCATGAATGCAGCAGGTGCCGATGGTTTATTATATGGTGGTTCCAGCTTCCTTCTGAAGCAAATCATTGCTGTTGTTGCTGCATGTATTTATGCATTTATTTTCACCTATTTAATGCTTATCCTTATCAATATGATTACTCCTGTAAAAGTTTCTGAATCTGATGAAGACAAAGGATTGGATGATTCGTTACATGGTGAAAAAGCTTATGATGAAGGCGTTTTATAGGTAGTGAATAAAAAAATATACGGCTATAAGACTCGTTAATAAAGTTATTGAGTTAAAATCTATAAGTACTAATTTCCATCTGCAATTTTACATATAACTGCTTTCATTGAATCAGCGGAAGTTTGTATGTTTTTGAATTAGTATTATCAGTAATACGTATAAAATATATATTCCTGTTCCAGGTAGAATAATCAATTGAAAATATTGAGTTATCTTGTTTTTTTTCATATACAACCTTTCCGGTCAAATCAAAAATTGAAATAATTGAAGCACTATTTACATTATTCAATTGAATACTGATGATTTGATTTATATTATCATTGTAAACAGAAAAATTATTTTGGATAGTATTATTTATGCCGGTTGTGTTATAGGGTGTTCCAGACAAATAAAAATTAATTATTCCGCCATTGCTTATAATAGAAAAAATGGTGCTGTCGGCAATTAGGTCGGTAGGATTGTAATAAACCTTGAATGAATAATCTCTTGCTCCCGGAATAGTATTACTTGGATTAAAATTTGTCGTAAAATCAGTTCCGGAAATACCGGAAATAGTGCTAAAAGATAAAATTGAATTAGCCGCATTTGTTAGTGTAAGCTCAACAGAATCAGTTTGACTGACAGGAATATTATTATATGAAACAATTGTATCACAAAGTACTCCGGCAACAGGAGCTACCAAAGTTGTAACAGGAAACCCAGCACCTGTCCATGCATTTATTCCTCCGGTCATCTCGTAAACTCTTCTGAAATTTAAATTCTGCATCATGATATATACTTGTGCACTTCTTGATCCACCTGCACAATGCAACAAATAAACTTTACTTTTATTTAGTGTTGCCAGGGTTGCAGCAAATGTTGCAGAATAAAAATCAATATCAACTCCTTCTGATAAATGTTGTGTGGCATATTCGGTTGGTGTTTTCACATCTAAAATAACAAACCAGGGATTGTCACTATATGCAATGATGGTATCATGTGCATTTGCAGCTGATATAGTGGCATAAATTGTATCATTGGTTCGTGAGGAGCTGGAAGTTTTTGAAAAAATAGAGTCGGTTGCTAATAAAAAAGATATTACAAAAAATAAATATTTCATGGGATTCGGTTTGCAAATTTTAACACGAATGTATGAATTTAATTAGCCAACCTGTCTTGGGGGTACAACAAATATCCCTAAATGTTTTTATTCCAATCATATTCACCAATCTGTTCTTTATTTGTGCGTGACAAGTATTGCACTGAAACTAAGGATAACATCATTTTACAACCACAAATTTTAACATTGCAGAATTATTTGAAAGTGCTTGTTCGCTGATTATTTTCAGCTTACAGAAATATATTCCACCTGAATAATTTCCCAGATCAATAGTAATTGATTCCAGGTTTTCATTGAATTTTTCTGATAAAATTTTCTGTCCTACTATATTGTAAACAGTTAGTTCAGCTATATCACCAACTTTTGTCCCTAATATATTTACATGGAGATTATCTTTAACCGGATTAGGAAAAATTGAGCTTGAAAAGGGTAGGAGAGGAGGTGGCGAATATGGAGGACAAATTTTTGGAGGAGGTGGAGAGCCGCTGTTTAAAAATAAAGAAATACCTCCATCGTAATTACCAACCGCTATATCAATGGTTCCGTCATGGTTTAAATCGCCTCCTGATATGCTGGTTCTTTCACCCTCCATTCTTCCAAAATATATTGAATCGCTGAGTGAAAAATTTCCGTTAAGATTATTTTGAATATCGGTATACCTATAAATATAGCCTCTTTCCGAACCTACAAGCAAAGTGTAACCACCTGTGCTGTCAAAAACAGATAAAAAAGGAGAGCTATAGCCTGTTAAGTCATCAGAGCCTTTAACATCAACACTTCCAAATGTATTGCTAACTAATGAAAATTCAGGGAGAGAATCAGTTCCATTATTTTCATAGAAATTCAAATTCCCTGAGCGTTCACCAATAAGAAGATCTAACAAACCATCGCAATTTACATCCACCAGTTGAGGCGCACTGAATTGCCCAACATCAATAGCCTTATAATTTGCCTGGCTTAGTACGAAATTTGCTGGATTACTACCGGCTGCATTATTGTTGAAATAAAATAAATTCCCCTCACTTTCACCAAGTATCATATCTTCATCACCATCACCGTCTAAATCGCCAAAAGCAGGGTAAATACCCAAAAGACCATAAGAATTAATGTTTGCAAAATCCTTCGTGACTAATTCAAAAACCGGTGTGGTTGCAGTTCCAACATTTTTGTAAAGTGAAAGTCCTGATAGATATGGCGGGTTGATTGAATAATAACCATAATTGCCAATTACCAAATCAAGCAGGGAATCACCATTGTAATCAAAAAAAACAGGATTCGCGCCCTCGCCCTCATCAATCATCCCATCTTGCAAAAATGCATTAGTCTGGAATGAAAAGTTTGGCGTACAATCTGTATTTGTATTTTTATAATACCACGAACAGGTATAATTTTCTGAAATAAAAAGTGCATTTGGCGCTGCAAGTATATCTCTTGTTCCGTCGTTATTCACATCCACATAAAATGCGGAAGGGAAACGCGAAATATCAATTGGATAATTAATCGGGTACAAGGGATCAACAGAAACTATGCTGGCGGTAATACTATCCCCTCCGTTGGTGAGCATGTATGCTTGTGTACAAGTGATATCGCCTATGATAACTTCCATGTCATTATCACAATCAAGATCTAAGGCAAGTGTGGTTGAACCGGCGTGACGTTCACCTGACATTTTACCCGGCCCACAGGTATCAAGTGCTACCGAGCAACCTCCCCAGGATTCTTCAAATGTTCCCCAGCAATTTGCTTCCAAAGTATATTTCAATGAATCTGAATTTCCGTAATTTTCAATGGATAAATTTTTATAATACTCCATTAATGAACCGGCAAAATTAAAAGTTAAAATGTCAATATCCCCGTCGCTATCCATATCCTTTAATGCCGGAATATCCCATTCACTAACATAAAGCAAAGCACCATCAGCAAATAACAGTGAATCAGCAAGCGTGAACTTTAAGCCATCAGCAATAGTATATTCATTACGGTAAACTTTTATTCCTTTTTTTTCGGTGGAAGTATAAATATCTTTTTTGCCGTCGTTATTATAATCCACCAGTAAAGCCCATGAATACAAGTCAGGGAATTTTGATTGATATTCAGGTGCGTATTTATAGTCCACCTGATTTGGAGTTCCGCCATTAATAAAAGGAATTACCCTGTTTCCGCTTCTGTCGAATACGAGTAAATCCATAATTCCATCACCGTTCAAATCAATATCAGAAAATTGCGGATTATTAAACCCGCCTGCCCATGGGTATTTTATGGTGTCACCATTTATTATTACTGGTATTGAATTCCATCGCGAAAAAGAGTATTGAGCTGAAGATATATTACTGTACAATAGTAGAAAACTGATAATACTGGCAATCCATGTAACTCTATACCTACTGTTTGTAGCAAGTATATTATTCCATTTCCAAATTGCTAATTGTCTATTGCCCATAGTCTATCGCTAATTGGTCATTGTCAATTCCCAATTCCCAATTTCCTGTTTCCTATTCCCTATTCCCTACTCCCTATTCCCTATTCCCTATTCCCTATTCCCTATTTCTAATTGCCCATTTCCTATTAACAAGTCTAAAATTTAATTATCTTCCTTAGCGATGCTTGCATATTACCATGTTTTATTTTTACAAAATAAGTTCCTCTACTTACCTCCTGCAGGTTCAATTTATATGAATTGTCAGAAGGACTAATAATAATAGGCATTTCCTTCACTACCAATTTCCCATTGATATCAATTACACTGATAAAAATTTCTAATTGTTTGTTTAATGCAAAATCAATATTCACAAAATCCTTTGCTGGTAAGGGAAATATTTTTTCTATTGAAAAATCCGGAGCATTAGTAATATCCTTAATGCCTGTAATCCCTTCATGCAGAATAAGTGTATCGGTATAAATATTATCACCTGAAGGAGAGTTATTTCCGTTTCCGGCAATAAACGCAACATAAAAGGTTACAGTACCTGACCCTATTGATGGTGCTTTCCAGTCATACATCCAGTTATGCATATTTGACATAATTGGTTTTACTGCACCTGTTGCAGTTTGTTCCACATATTCGTATCCGCCGGAAGTGAATACCTGTGTATTCGTTGGCATACTCATGGTGGATGCTCCTGCGTTCAATCCGTTGGATAACCTTGCAACGACCTGAAATCCTCCTTTAATCTTAGCGGTATCTACCTGATAGGGCATCATTACATAAGTGGAATCTGGAACATAAAAGTTCCCGGATGGCACTCCTCCCATTACTGTGAGTTCAGCAAACCCCGGACCAGTATTTGGGGTTCCACCATGGCATGCCGGACTGCCATAACAGGTGTTTTCACCCGGAGCATTGGTACTTCCAGCTGGGGGGCCCGCTATATAGGAACTAATAACAATAGATAGGCAAAATAGAAACACTAAAACAGGCAAAAAAGAACGTTTCAATATTTTTTTATTCATGATTTCAACATTTTAAAAGTTTAACTAAATATTCAGAATGCGACAAAGCCATCTTTGTAATTGGATTAATATTATGGTATAAATGTAAGTATTTTGTAATTAAACAAACAAACTCATTTTTATATTTCCGGAAGGGAAAATTTATCGTTTTTCTAGTGTCAATCTAAAGTTTCGAGCAGCAAAAGTGTTCGTCTTTAAACCTGATTTTATAAAAATATGTAAAAGTCTGCATTAGGTTCTCAATAATTAATACATATCTATAAATATTATTTTTGCGTTGCAGAATGAATAACATGCAAAAAGGATTTCAATAAATAAAGTATATCTTTTTTGAAACCCTAATGCAACTTTTAAGATTTTTTTTACATCCTTGGGTTAAAATGTAAATATTCTTAAATTTGTGAAAAACAAATAGTTAGTTGTAATTTTTTTTTATATCTTCGTAAGATACTTTTTTAATACAAAACTCATGAAAATAAAACTACTATCATTTACCTTGTCTCTTGTGTTTTTTCAGCTAATTCAAGCGCAATCTGAAAAGGATTTTGTTCAAATAAATAATCGTGATATTCAACAGACACAACTGTTTCAAAAAAACAATACATTGTTGAATCAGTCAAGAACCTTGATTCCACTTTATGACAGTATATACAATTGGACCTGGGATACGGCCACAACTGGCTGGAAACTTGTAGATAAACACATTAATATTATTTACAATACGAACCATAAAATGATAAGTTTCATGGTTCAAAGCTGGAATGGAACAGGATGGATAAATACCGAAAAAGGCGTTTTTTCCTTCGATGCAGGCAATAATCAAACGAATTCAATTTACCAAGTCTGGAACGGCACAACATGGACATATTCTCATAAAACTGTGAATACTTTTGATGTAAACAATAATAATTTAACTGTTTTAAATCAAACCTGGAATGGCACGGCATGGATAGCCCTTGATTATAAGACCAACACCTTTGATGCAAATAATAACAAAATAACTGCTATCTCTCAAACATGGAACGGTACCGCATTTGTAAATGTTGGTAAATTTACTTATATCTACGATGCCAACAATGACGTGACCAGCGATTCATATCAAACATGGTCTGGTACATCATGGGTATATACAAATGGCATACAAGACCTTTATACGTATGATGCCAATCATAATCAATTAAGTAGAATTTTGCAAATTTGGAGCGGAACAACATGGGTAAATTCTTATAAAATCACTTCTGATTTTGATGCAAATAATAACGTAATAACCCTTTCAACATTCAGTTGGAATGGCACTGTATGGGTAGATGGGAAAAAAACTACTTCAACTTATGATGCAAATAATAAAAGAACCAGCCATTTAACTCAATCATGGAATGGAACAGCTTGGGTTGATTACAGTAAAGATATTGATACTTATGATGCCAACAATAACAAAATAATTGATTTGAATCAAATCTGGAACGGTACAATATGGCGGAATGCTTTTGAAAACAGGTATTCCTTCAATGCTGATAATATCGAAAAAAGTTATTCCTTTAAAAATTGGGGTTCTTCCGGGCTGGATGTAACAAGTGGTGATAGCACCTTCTATTATTTTCAGCAATCAGTTTCAGGAATTCATAACCTGGATGCAAACTATAAAAGTTTGATTATTGCACCTAATCCTTTTAGTTCCCAAACTACTATTTTCTTTGCTGAAGAACAAAAAAACTGCACAATCAAAATAATTAATATACTTGGTAAAGAAGTAAAAACCATAAACTTTTCTGGTAAAGAATTTCTTATAGAAAAGGATGGAATGATAGCTGGAATATATTTTGTGCAAATTTTTGATGGAACTAAAAAAATTGTGAATAGAAAAATTATAGTGCAGTAAAAACAGGATTAACTAATAAAAACGCTTATGAAAGCTATCTACTCTTTTCTTCTGGTTTTTGTTGTTTCTTTCTTTCCATGTAGGAATGTTTTTAGTCAAACCGCAACATTCAATTATACTGGAGGCGGCCAGTCATGGGTTGTACCGGCTTGCGTTACCAGCATATATGTGGATGTAAGGGGCGCACGTGGTGGTGGTAATGGAGGTGCTGGGGCAAGTATAACGGGGAGTGTTGCTGTTACACCTGGTTCAACTTTAAGTATACAAGTTGGTGGGGCGGGTTCCTGCCCTTATGCCGGTTACAATGGTGGCGGTTCGGGGCAATTTTCATATGGAGGCGGAAATGAATCTTGTGGTGGTGGAGGCGCATCAAGTATTAGTGGTGGTGGAACACAAATAATAGCTGCTGGCGGTGGAGGAATGAGTGGAGGGGACAGTGATTCACCGGGGGGCTATGGAGGATGTGCTACAGGGGGGGCTGGCGGTAATAGTTGGGGTGGCGGTGGCGGTGGTGGCACGCAGTGGGGAGGGGGAGCTGGTGGATACCCTTGGCCTGGAAGCGATTGGGGCGATAATGGAGGCTATGGTTATGGTGGTGAAGGCGGAGTTGAATATTATTACTATACCGGACCGGGCGGCGGTGGTGGTGGTGGCTACTATGGCGGCGGTGGTGGTGGTGCTGATATGTGGCCACAACCACCTTTGGGCGGTGGTGGCGGTGGTGGC
>JAVHPR010000321.1:0-2058 GCA_036170695.1 Bacteroidia bacterium | reverse complement strand
AATATACAAAATAAATTTTATATTACATACTAAATAATGCTCCTATTAATAATTGCAGCACCCCCGGTTCGGCTAAAACGGTCAAGGCTATAAACCATTACTTCACTAACTTTGTTTGTACTCTTTTTTATGAATTCCAACATTCGCTGAAACTCTTTTCTACCATCAGTTTTAGCACTTTCATAAGTTCCTCCAAAAAAACCAACAACATTTCGGTCGGTTCTATCGACACAATCCTGTATTGTTTTTCGTTGGGTTTCAAGTGAGAGATTTTTGTCGGCTTGCTCTTTACTTGATACACGCGTATAAATAACCACGTTCGGTTTTTCTATTCGTTGGAACACTTGCTTTTGAGGCATTCGTCCAAACCTTGCTGTAAGTAACGCATCTGTTTTCATGCTGCTATTTTTAGTTGTTGATTTTTATTTTCAAGTTTCACTTGCTCATTTGTAAATTCATAAAAAATGCTTGCAAGCGTTTTAATCGCAAAAACAGTTTCCTGCGCTTCATCATTGTTTAAATTTTCTAATCCTTTAAAAGTTTTTAGTTTCTCTACCGTCAACTCTTCTTTATTGGGATTAAGCATTTCATTTTTTTTCAACTCAATCACTTTTCCTTCCATCTATATTATTTTAAAATCATTAATAATTTTTGTTTGGGCAATGAAATCCTTGCCGTTTCAAAGAACTAACAGCAACATAAATACAACTTTTGAAACAGCCTCCACCATTGGGCAATAGTTATCTACTTCCTCAGATAAAGCCGAAAGGATTTGGATGTTTCAAACAAATAGTGCATACTCTTGTAAGTCCCATTTTACTATTCATTAAGAATCATTTATTGACGGGCATTGCCTGAAACAGGCTGATTTATTACTTATTGGAATTACTCTCATCATCGGAAGCGAAATTATGGCTGTAATTTGAGGAGCTTTCCGAAAGCATTGATGTTGAATGATGCTATGAATCGAAATCTTGTGATATATCAAATCGATAGGATTCGTTTCCCATAGTCTGGTGATATGAATTAATTTTAAACGTAGTGTAAGGTTGCGCTAATCTACATTTGGCTTTTGATTGAAAATTTCATAACGAAATAATATTGTATTGATGGTGTACAGCATGTGTAAGTGATGACGATGTAATGTAAAGGGATGCGATGTGATGACGTAATGCATGTAGATGCGTTAGGTAAGATATTATAAAATTTCTTCTACTTTTGCAGTTCAATTAGTAATTGCTTTTCAACAGTTTGTCCAATTATAATAATCAATTTTATACTTAAAATATATTAAGATGTCAATTAATCAAGCACTCAAAAACAGAAATCAAAATTTATGTGAGTTATGTAATACTGAAATCGCGACCATCGAATATACAGTAAGTCCCGAAAGTGATGAATCAATTGAAAATCAAGTAGCTTTATGTACTACTTGTTTATCTTCAATAGATAGTAAAGATTCCAGTTTTCACTGGCATTGTTTAGAAGGAAGTATCTGGAGCCAAGAGCCGAGTGTACAGGCTTTAAGTTATAGAATATTGCATAATTTGAAGGAAGATGAATGGGCTAATAATTTGATGAGTTCAGTTGATTTTGATGATGATGTAATTCAATGGGCATTAAGGGCTTTTGAAGTTCCGGACGTGCATAAAGATGCTTTTGGCAACGTGCTTGAAAATGGAGATAATGTAGTTTTAACACAGGCTCTCAACGTGAAAGGAGCTAATTTTACTGCTTCTAAAGGAACAGTAGTAAAAAAAATTAAACTTGTAAATGATAATACGGAACAAATTGAAGGTAAAATCAACGAGCAGGTGATTATAATACTTACCAAATTTGTGAAAAAAGGATAGTTTGTAAATACCGGTTTATCAGAATCGACAAATATTTTATATTAGTGTTATGCTAATGAATAACCCCGAAGCAGGGCCATCGGGGTATCAAACAACAAAACGATAAATTTTTTAATTCAGAAGCAGAGCATCGGGTATTGACCGGTAAAGATTAATAAAAATTCGCCACCTTCACTAACTTTTTAGCATCCAAAATTCTGATCTT
>JAVHPR010000320.1:0-2063 GCA_036170695.1 Bacteroidia bacterium | reverse complement strand
CAGATAGGGACAGCGTTATAGTGGATTATTAATTTGCACCGAAACTTTAGTTATTCCTGTAATAAAAAATTACCTTCCAAAATCCTTTAATACCTATTACGAACCTTTCATAGGCGCCGGTGCATTATTTTTTGAGCTGAAGCCCAATAAAGCCGTAATAAACGATATTAATCCCGAACTGATAAATTGTTATAAAGTAATCAGAGATTTAAGTATTGATCTCATCCAGGATTTAAAAAAGCATAAAAACACAGCCGACTATTTTTATGAAATAAGAGCGCTGGATCGGTCAAAGGAATTCAAAAAACTTTCAGTTGTAGAAAGAGCCTCCCGCATAATTTATTTGAACAAAACCTGTTTCAATGGCTTATTCAGAGTTAATAAACAAGGGCAATTTAATGCCCCTTTCGGAAGATATAAAAATCCTAACATCGTAAATCCGGAAGTTATTAATGCCGTTAGCCATTTTCTTAATAAAAATAAAATAAAAATTTCAAATTCAGATTTTTCAAAAGTTGTAGAAAACGCAAAAAGAGGGGACTTCATTTACATAGATCCGCCTTACGACCCCCTAACTGAAACTGCCTCATTTACAGGCTATAGTTCGAATCAATTTGGAAAAAGCGAACAAGAGAGATTACAAAATGTCTTCGATGCGCTAACGCTCAAAGGCTGCAAAGTGATGTTAAGTAATTCATCAACTGCGTTTATTGCCGGTTTATACAGCGATTATAATATTATTACCCTGCAAGCCAATCGGAATATCAATGCTGTTGGTTCGGAAAGGGAAAAAATAAATGAATATTTGATTTTAAATTACTAACTGATGTCACACAAAAGTCCGAAGGACTTAAATTTGAATAGCTCCGTATGAAATACGGAGTGAAAAATCAGCCTGATGTCACAACTCAGAATGAGTTGAACCCTGGCAGGGTTCATAGTTTGAATCAGCATGATAACCACAGGTTTCACCTATGGTTATTCATATTAAAATCCCTTCAGGATTTTTTCGCACAACATCAGTTACTAAGACAAATCAAGGATAGAAATAAATGTTGTACGCATAGGGCAGGTTGGCTCAGGGTGACAACACACGATTTGAGAAAATCCAACCCTTGATTCACATAAGTATCTGATATTATAGCTACATTTGTTTAATTTATGGCACAGATGAACTGTATAATAGTTGACGATAATAAAATGGCACGAACTGCCATCAGGCAACTGGTTGATCAGGTTGATTTCCTGAATTTAGTACAAGAGTGTTCTAATCCGGTCGATGCTTTTAATTATCTTAAAAAAGAAAATGTTGATCTTGTTTTTTTAGATGTTGAAATGCCCGAAATGTCAGGGCTAGAGTTAGTAAAAAATCTTGCGACCCACCCAATCATTATCCTGGTAACAGCAAAAAAAGATTATGCCGTTGAAGCTTTTGAATTAAATGTTGCCGATTATTTAATAAAACCGGTTAGTCTGTCTCGTTTTGTAGCGGCTGTTTCTAAAGCGAAAGCGCTGTTTGACAGCAAAGATCAAAAGGTAGAAATAAATGAAAAAGAAAAGGAATATATTTTTGTTCGTACCGATTCCATTCTGATAAAAATTAAAATTAATGAAATCCTTTATATCCAGGCTATGGGGGATTATGTAAATATTTTCACGGCCGGAAAACGCACCACCGTACATATTACTTTAAAAGGTATTGAGGAAAAATTACCTAAAGATTTATTTTACAGATTGCATCGTTCATATCTTATCGCTACCAACCATATTGATAACGTGGAGGAAAATACCGCTTATATCGGAAAACATCCGATTCCTATTGGTGAACAATTTAAAAAAGAATTGTTAAAAAAAATTAACCTGATTTAACCAGAATCGTTCGGTCAAATAATAAAAGCATGCTCTAATCGTAGCGTCATTGCGAGAGCCTTTTGCTCCCTTCGTCAAGGCTCAGGATAAACTCCGCAATCTCATTTACAAGTTTGAGATTGCTTCGGTCGTAAAAAACTTCCTTACAATGACGTTCAATATAATCATCTGACTATCAACCTATTATTTTGCAA
>JAVHPR010000319.1:0-2068 GCA_036170695.1 Bacteroidia bacterium | reverse complement strand
GATAATTGTTTTTTAATATCTTCTTTATCTAATAAAATAGGATCACGACCTAATAGTTCTTCAATCCGTACTTTCTTTATCTGCTTAAAACTCAACTCACCATTAATCCAATTGGTAACGGGAGGCACAGTGAGTATTTTGGTGGTGTAATTCAAACAGATGTCAACAATTTCTTGTTTACGCGCAGGTAAAAGGTTTTGCACCGAAATAATCAAATGAGCGACATTGTTGTCTTCCAATAATTCATTGAGCTTGTCAAGTCCGTATATACTGCTGCCTTCCAGCATTTTCCCTTGTTTCTTTTTGTCATCATCAATAAACGCCAGCACTTTGTATTTTGTTCCTGCATCACGGTCTAAGGTACGTTTGGTGATAATACCAGATTCTCCTGCACCAAAAATAATGACACTTCTTTTTTCTTTATTTGGATTGGTCAGTTCCAGATAAAGTGCTTTAAACATCACACGCAGACTAATCATTAAAAATGTAGTTGCCATGTAATCAATAATAATGATGGAGAAAGGAATAGGGAATTTTCCATTAATGAAATTGGAAAAAATTAAATTGACAATCACGTAAAGTAAACTGCCAATAGTTATTACAATAAAAATACGTTGAGAGTCTTTCGAACTGGTATGTTTTACAATGCCTTGATATATTTTTGAAATGTAAAAACTGATGGCTCTTATGCCTAAGACTATTGGAAAAACTAAGTAGAAATCATCAATGGCTAATTGCGGGATAGAAAAATTAAAGCGTACCAGATAAGCCAAAACCAATGAAAACAGACAAATACACATGTCGATGAAAAAAATTACCCATCGGGGCATGTTGCGCAGAAATAGAAGTTCAAGTGTTTTCATAATTTATAAAGATCAAAGATATAAAAAGGATAGCCTTTATCATATTTCAATCAAATTTAACTATGATTTTTATTGTAAATGTTTAGTTTTAGTTGCGTAAATTCCTTCCTGCTTTGCCTCGGGGTGTGCGTAAGCAGATTAGTTTTTGTTGTTTCTTTGCCACAGATTTCACAGATTAACACGGATATTTCTGCGTGAATCTGTGAAATCTGTGGCAAATATAGTGCTGATACCTTGAGGCTAAGTATCGAGTTTATTCATTGGAACTTTGAGTTGGTGGACAGGCACTATATAGAGTCTATCCATTTAGTCGACATTAAATTTAGAACGTCATTGCGATGGAGGCACGACAGAAGCAATCTCACACCAGGTATATGAGATTGCTTCAGGTAAAAACCCTTACAATGACGTTTCGTATGAGGTTTTTCTTATACAACTAAAATTGAATTACAATTTTGGAATTCGTAATTCTGCGACTTTATTGTTGAATAATTTGATTGTGGATGACTTTGTGGACAGACACTATTTAGTCCATATTTTGCCGGTAGAAACACCGTGACAACTATTGCATTGTCCCATGGAAATAGCAGATCCCATATATTTTGTAGTGGAGTTTCCTGAAACGGAAGGGTATAAACCTGCTGAAAAATCGATTGCTTCCGTTGTAAAAAAATTTCCATTAGCGTCACCGTAAATAGTGTTTTTTAATGTTCCTGTGCCATCTGGTCCTGTATAAAGCCGAACGATAATATTCGGGTAAGTGCTCGTTAATAAGCTGTCATAAGCCGTTCCTGCTGCATTAAACCACCCTTTCCCCTCACCGCCCTGCTTGTGGCAATTCATACAATTCTGCGACATATTGTGGCTTTCATGACCACCTGATGCACTGATATTGGTCTCGTTATTATTTTCATTTTTGTTGTCTTTTTTGCATGATTGCATCATAATAAATGACGCGAATGCAATAACAATGGCGGAAGTTAATGTCAGTTTCATAATTATTTAATTTTTATATATTTATCACTAATGACTTTCGATTTCGATCCGTTTTTATGGTATTATCTGGTCTATACTTTTATTTATTTAATCTTACAACACTAAATCCTTACACAATACTATTCAATAATTGTGTAATTTGCAATGCAATTGATGATTAAGAATTTGTATTTCGATAGCCCGTAAACAAACTCGGATAGCCCGTTAGA
>JAVHPR010000318.1:0-2075 GCA_036170695.1 Bacteroidia bacterium | reverse complement strand
ATGGAAAACGTTATAACAAAGAAACCTTAGAAATTCGCTTTAAAGGAAAATCAATAAGTGATGTCCTAAATATGACTATTGATGTTGCTGTTGATTTTTTTGCAAGCATTCCTTCTATTATTCAAAAAATAAAAACCTTGCAGGATGTTGGTTTGGGGTATATTACACTGGGTCAGCAAAGCACTACCTTGTCGGGCGGTGAAGCACAACGGGTGAAATTAGCCACCGAATTATCAAAACGTAATACAGGAAATACATTTTATATTTTAGATGAGCCCACCACTGGTTTACATTTCGAAGACATACGGATATTATTGGAAGTATTGGACAAATTAGTGGATAGCGGCAATACAGTATTGGTAATTGAACACAATATGGACATTATAAAAGTGGCAGATTATATTATTGATTTGGGCTTAGAAGGAGGAAATGGCGGAGGAACTATTCTTTGCAAAGGCACACCTGAAGAAATTATAAAAAATAATGTTAGTTTTACCGCAACATTTTTGAAGAAAGAGATAAGCCCCACCCGACCTCCCCAAAGCGGAGGAGATATGAATTGAATTATTATATTTGTAAAATAAATTAATCTGAAACTAATAAATTAACCAATAAATTACGCTTCGCCTCCTCCCCTTTGGGTAGGACAGGAGGGGCTTTTTTCCTATGACAAATCAAGACGAAGATAAAATACGTAAAGCCTTTGCCTCCAAAGATTGGAATGATATAAAAGCCGCAGATTCCTGGCAGATATTTAAAATAATGAGTGAGTTTGTGGAAGGCTTTGAAAAAATGAGTCGTATCGGACCCTGCGTTTCTATTTTTGGTTCTGCACGGACAAAAGTGGATAATCCATATTTTAAACTTGCCGAAGAAATTGCCTTTAAACTTACACGTGAGGGTTATGGTGTAATTACCGGCGGTGGCCCCGGTATTATGGAAGCCGCTAACAAAGGCGCTAAAGCGGGTGGAGGTAAATCTGTAGGCTTAAATATTGAATTGCCTTTTGAACAAAGCTCCAATCAATATGTTGATAATGATAAAAATGTCAACTTCGATTATTTCTTTGTTCGTAAAACTATTTTCTTAAAATATTCGCAGGGATTTATTGCTATGCCGGGCGGCTTTGGAACATTGGATGAGTTATTTGAAGCAATTACTCTTATTCAAACAAATAAAGTAGCCCACTTTCCAATCATTTGGGTAGGAAAAAACTATTGGGGTGGATTGTTTAATTGGGTGAGGGAAACCATGTTGCTTCAGGAGCATAATATCAATGAAAAAGATTTAGATCTTTTTAAAATAGTGGATACAGCTGATGAAGCGGTGGCTATTATTAATGAATTTTATTCTAAATACTTATTGAAACCGAATTTTTAAAGCATTTCTTAAACTCTTTTGTCATTCCGATGTGTGTAGGTCATGCTGAGCCTGTCGAAGTATGTGGGCAAGCCATCACAAGCCCTTCGACAGGCTCAGGGTGACGACATACGATTTAAGAAAATTCAACCCTTGAATCGCATTAATAATTTATAATCGTAAATAAATTTATCTCTGGCACAATTTTTCCCTTCTTCATTACGTTAAAATTACTTTTGTACCGGCGTTAAGGTAAATTTGCTTTGGCGTATTATAAGTCATTCCGACCGCAATGGAGGAATCTTTTTATTACAAAAAAGATGTCTCGACAAACCTCGACATGACATTGTGTCTTTTTATAATTAACTCAACACTAGGAACTATCTACAATATTTAAGAAAATCATCCCCATATTCAAATCAATTTTAATGAAAAAAATATTTCTTACTTCATTGCTTCTTTTGATTGTTTTAGTTTCATTCGGACAGGAAGGCCTGGGTTATTTCTTTGATTCCTTTGATCATTTTTATGTTTTCGATAAAGGCAATACACTTCAATTAGAAAGTTATCGTGTTGATAGTATTAAAATAGGCAATGATTACCTTGCCTATATTGATAAACAAAGTAATTTAAAAGTGTATTGCAATGGCGAAACTAAAACTATTGAAGAGTCAGTCCCCGATAAAATAGTTGCTACTGCCTATGCCTTGGTTTAT
>JAVHPR010000317.1:0-10798 GCA_036170695.1 Bacteroidia bacterium | reverse complement strand
AGGAATTACAAAACAATAAAAGACAGCATGTCTAAAGCAGATAAGCAATTTAACTGATTTACAAATAAAAAAACTACTGACTCCTAAATTTAAATCAAAATAAAACTTTCTTTTTGTGGTTAATAAATAGCCTACACTTCCAAGTAAGTTCCATCCTGTTTTGTTTTCCATTAACACATCATCGCTTGCAAAAACCTTTTGCTGGCTGTATCCAGTGCCAATTGTCCCATATAAGCCTCGTTTATCTGTTTTTTTGTTAAATAGCAATTTTAATTCCGGAGCAATTGAAAGATAGGTGGAATGGTCATTAAAACCTGAATATACCGCGATCTTTTTTAATCCATCTATAAATTGATTGGAAGTATAATACAGAAAATTTAACTGAACCGATTTTTTTATTTTTTTAGCAATATCCTTTTTAAATGAATATCCGGCGGTAGCATTAATATTTGGATTATAAGGATAAGTATATTGTGGAGTATTGATTTGAAAGTTGGATTTCCTTTCAACATTTAATAACCCAGGTAAATCTAATTGTACATAAAACCTTTTATACCTGCTACTATCATTATTAACAGTTTGTGAATGGCTGCTTAATGAAATTAAAATTGATAAAACAGATAGTATCCTTTTCAAGTCTACCAAGGGGATTTTTTTTAGAAGTAGTAATGTAATCCTAAATAAAATGTTGTATTACTTAAATTAAAACCATAGCTATTTCTATTCATTTGAACATTTTCTGACACATCTATAACTTTGAAACGTGAATTATTATAATAAATGCTGCTATAAGTAGTTTCTATTCCAAGTTTTGGACTTACAAAATATACAAAACCGGGGGAGATACCAACATAAATGCTAGTTATCTGCCACTTTTCAATGTAAGGGTCGGAAGGAGAATAACCTTCGTCTACGTACCTATTTGTTTGATACGTAAAAGATGCTCCGGCATTTAAGGAAAACAAAAAGTTTTCGGTAATTTTTTTATAGTACCTTGCAAAACCACCACCACCATAGCTTACCGAATTTGATTTAATGGTATTAACAGACGGATTCTGACTTGGAATTATAGTAAGTTCCTTGGCATTAGATACCCCAAAATTAAAATTTACTCCAATAGCAAAATTGTCCCTGATGAAATAGCCGAAAGTGGGAATTATCTGACACCTGAATGAACTACTGTCGTATGAATCATTAGCATCACTAAATAGATGCAAGCTGCTACCATTGATGTTAAACTGCCCACCAATATATTTTTTCCCTTTTTCGGTTTGAGAAGATGCAATAGTCATGCTAAAAATTGCCATTGAAACTAATAAATACTTTTTCATTTTATTTGATTTTAAAATTTTCCTACTCATCAGGCTTTTCGATGTCGCCCCGTTTTATTGTGTGGTAGCTGTCTCCACTATAGATTTTATATTGTTTTTTTGTATTTTGCAAAAATGAATTATTTAAAAATGACACGCAATACCTATAATTATAGGAGTTATTTTATAATTTTTAAAATATTCTGATGTATTGTGTTGTTGGTAAATTGACTTAAATGTAAACATACTTCCATAAGAAAATGAAAAGTTCTCATTTTTGCTAAAATGCTCCCTACCCACAAAAATGAAGGGAGTAATTTTGTTAAATGAATATTTATTATGCCGCTCTTTGCCATCAAGGTGCGATTGAGAAATGATAGTGCCATTTAAAGAAAACTTGGTTTCTCCTCCATAGGAATTTTTTTCGTAATAAATAAAATCAAAATTCAATCCTATTTTGCAATTTGTATAATTGCGTTTTTTTGATTTATTCGGAATTCGAAAATTTACCATTAAGGGTATTTGGATGAATCTAATTATATATGAGTTTATGCCTCTTCTAGTAAAATAATAGTCACTAGTGTCTATTAAGATAACTCCACCAGCCTCTTCTTTAGAATAGGATATGGCGGTTTCTATTTTTAGAATCTTATTATAAGAATAGCTTATATGTAAACCACACATTGGGAGCGGAATAATTTTTGTTGAGTAATCTCCTTTTTCCTTGCCACTACTAGGATCGTAAAATAATACTTTTTGGTATTCGGGAAAAGACCATTTTAAATAAGAAGCAGGGGCAAACTCAAAACCTATGCTTATTCTGCGATTAATACTTTTTTGAATTGAATCATTTGCACCAAAACTAATTAAGGCGAAAAGCTGGCATGCGAAAGAAAGTAACCACTTTGTCATATTTTAGTTTTTTATTAATTTTTCCATTTCTACTTCTCCCGATTCTTCAATGCAACGAACATAATAAATACCTTTTGAATAGTTTGATATATCAATATCTACAACATTATTAGCTGAAGCCCCTGTTGACCAAATTGCTTTTCCCATAATATCAAAAACTTTTATTTCTTTTATTGGAATAGCATGATTATCTCTTGTAACAGTTATTTTAAACACCCCCTTATTAGGATTGGGAGTAATTGTTATTGCTGCATTTGAGGATTCGTTTTTAGATAAAGTTTCAATATTTCCGGTTGGTTTGTTGCTACTTTGATATTCATTACAAGATACTACTACAATTTGTTGTTTGAGAGTTTCCGAATACCCAGATGTATTAGTAACTGTTAATACCAAATTATAAGTCCCAGGACTTGAATATATAATGGTTGGATAAGGGACTGAAGATACTTGTCCATTGCCAAAATTCCAGTTATAGGTATAAATTCCTGAAGTATCATCTTCGTAAGTCCCATTAATATGAATAGTGTCTTCTCCACAAAACAAGGTGTCGATAGGTATTTCATTTAAGTCACGAAATGCTGTACCATCTTTATATGCTTTAAAAGCGAAATCGGCACCAAATGGCATAGTGACTTTAAAGCTGCCAAATTTCGACCATTCAGAAACAGTGCTAAAAGGATTCGCCAAATTGGATCCCCGAGTATTATACCATTCAATAATATATTTTGTCCCCCATTTTAAATTTTCAATTTTAACTTTTTCATTGTTATAATATATAGGGTCAAAAGGAGTATCATTATCATAATCGATATTACCAGTAGTAGTGGGATTCAAAAAAAATCCATTGTCATCAGGGCAATTTTCAGAAATGTTTCCCCACCAGGAACTTGAATTATGTACCCAGCCCATCACTTTTTCTTTATTAAAGTTTCGTAATGAAAACACTTCCGTTCTATAATCAACTGGCGGGCTATGCAGCTCCTTCCAATAGTGAGGATAGACAAATTTGTTTGTTTCAAAATCAACATTAGAAAAAAATGCAGCTATAGGTGGATAATTATCAGCGCGATATTGCTCATTTCTCCACTGCCACCAATTTAGTCCTGCACCATATCCCCCCATAAAAGCAGTTGCCCATAAACTGTTATGGAAACTAACATCATCACAACCTTCAATATCCTCAATATCCACACCGTCAGTTCCCCCAAGCCCCATTTCACCAAATATTGATGGTTTGTCGTAGTATACTAAGGGTTTGGGAGGTATACCGTAGTTTGGAGCGTTCATAAAATCGAGGCGTTCTTGATTTATTTTTCTTCCATTTCCATATTTATGACCACTTGTTACATCCATAGAAGATGCGTCAAACGAAGATAATAGGTAAGAATTTCTTTCACCATATGAAGTACTTAATAAATGATTTTTATCGCCCAGCGCGTTTTTTATATATTGCCCCATTTCCTCGTGCCATGCATACATTTTATTTGACATTTGCTCACCGGTTTGACTTTTATAACCATCCCAATTATTTTGTTCACTTAATAATTCTATAACAGCTAAGTTAATAGAATAGCCCCAACGGGCTATAATGTATCGTAGTTTTCGTTTAAAATATTTTCTAGCTTCTAAATTTGTAAGCATTTCATCGGGTTGGCTTAATCCTAATTTAGTATGGTATGGATTTCTCCCCCACAACCAGATTGGTCCGATTTCATTCTTTTCAGAAATTGCATTGTAAGATGTATGCATTTCAAGATTTAAATTTACATAAATACCATCGTTCCGGCAATCTTCGAAAATTTTATCCAATTCATAAGCATTGTGTTGACGAGTTTGTGGTAGTGAACCATCACTAGTGTAATCGGAATAATCACCAAGATTTTCCCATTCAATACCATGGCTCCATGGTGCCATAATTATTCGGACAAAATTACCACCAATATAATTATATGGGGGAAAGGCAGAATGAGCAATATTTCTAACACGATCTTTAAATGTTGCAAATTCTGAGGGGACAAAATCATTTCCATTCCATTGATAATGATCTATCCATGCTATATTTTGACCGATAGGAAAAAATGAAGCCCCTGTCCCACTGAATTTTAATTGTCTTTTATGAAGCCCTACTTGCAAATAACCATACATCCCATAAGCCGGTGGTGTACATAAAAAATGCAAATTAGTAGCAGAATAAGTTAAAGGGAATTTTCCATTTGGAGAATTCACAGATATTGAACAAGTCCATTGACCAAGTTCTGTAGGAGCAAAACGTACCCGGAAATTATAATCAGTAGCAATTGGGATCCAGTCAGATGAAAAGTCTTCAAAATAAAAACCATTAATAATTCTATTTTGAGTTCCACTCGGAGAAGTAAAAGTTGCAACTATATTTATATCATCCGGGTCAAAAGGGTTTATACCCGTAGGATTATGAGGGTGGCTTGCAAAATATGTTGCAACAAGATTATCAATAACCGGTGGCAAATTTAAGCCATATTCAAGTTTATCAAATTTCAAAATTTCGCCTGTCTGCTGGTTATATCCTGTGCCGTCATCTATTACAGTAACATCAAAATCATTCTCTTCTATATAGGCATAAAAACTACCGTTACCAGTAAAAGCGCTTGCTGTAAAACCTGGTTTCAGTTCAATAGATTCACCCGCTTTATATTCTACTTGAGCACTACCTGAAATGTTGACATTACTGTTATCGCTTGGAGACACTATTCGTGCAAAATTTGAAAATATTTGAGTACCTGAAGTTATGTTTGTATTATTAATATTTAAATCAGGCGGTGAAATCTGAGCATTTATAATATCCGGGCAACAAATAATTATACTCGCAATTAATTGGAGTATATTTTTTATATTTATTTGGGAAGTTATCATATTTAGAATCGTAAAAAAAGTAAAGGAATAAAGATATTAAATACTGTTTCTATTCTGTTTTAGAAACACATTTCTTTTCCAATGTCTCAATACGCTTGTTTTGCTCAACAAGATATAGAGTTAATTCCTCAATTTTTTTAAGGAGAAGTTTATTTATTTCAGCAATATCAATTCCATTTTCTAAAATTTCTTTTTCAGATGGAATTTCAAGTAGGTGTTTGTTAAGTTTATAAAAAGTTTCAACTTCGGAAAGTTTTGGTAGATTATACTCTGAATCAAAAACATAATCGGACCAATTATTAATTGTTACAAAAACGGATTTAAAAACTGCTTTGCCATCAACGGCTAATTTAAAATCAGTATGGATTCCGCTCGTAATTTTTTGTTGTCCAATAATAACTTGACCTTTTATAATTGCACCATCAGGAGGTGCAATTTTAACTCCTGCATAACCATCACCTATTGCAATTCCACCTTGTACATCCAATTTATTAACAGGTGCATTCGTTCCAATACCGATATTGCCATTAGATTTAACAAAGAGCCTACTCTTAAAAGTAGTATGATTAAGGGTGTTAGTAGCATTTGTTCCAATATCCACGGACTGGCCACCGGGTCCTGCAACAATTCTAATTCCGCTAATACCCGATGCTGCATAAATAGCCCCTTTTGCTGCGTTAGCTCCGAAACTTATTCCTGCTTTATTGCCCATTACACCGGATTCTTCTGCCTTAAAGAATCTGTTGAGAACATTGGCACCGGTAAGTTTAATGTTTCCATCCACTTCCAATTTTTCAGTTGGTGTTGGGATTCCAACACCAACATTGCCTTCTATAATAGCCCCATTTGTTGGAGCTGTGACTGTTCCAGAATAAGCTGCACCTATTGAAACTCCACCTTCTACATCTAATTTACTGACAGGTGTTGGAGTCCCAATACCAATATTTCCGTTATTTTTGATTCTCATATTAACAGCACCAAGACTTCCATCGGCAGTGGCTGCACGGAAATCAAAATTAGCGTTGTTACCATTATAACTACCTTGATAAAAGAAACCGCCAAAAATTCCAAATCCAAATGCACTTGTGATGTTGGTACCTGATTGAGCCATCAACCCTGATTGTTTTCCGGCCAATGTGCTGACTGAGTATGGAACCATAATCATTCCATTTGAAAGACCAAAATCTAGTGCCGACCTTGGGCTTGTTGTCCCAATACCAATATTACCGTTATCAAAAATACTACTATTGCCAAGTGTAGTACCATTTGGAGTCCATTTTGGAATATAATCAGTTGTCCCACTGCCAACAATAGTTCCGCCTGAATTATCATCATCTTGAGGAGTCCAGTCTGTTCCATTCCATTTTAAAACTTGCCCGGTTGTTGCAGAATTTTGTGCAATATCTATTGTTGGATTACCAGTTACCCCATCTCCATTAATTACATTAATTCTTGCGGAACCTAATAAAGTCCTTCCAGTGACTGTTCCGGTTCCAGTTCTT
Source organism: Bacteroidia bacterium (assembly GCA_036170695.1). Taxonomy (GTDB): domain Bacteria; phylum Bacteroidota; class Bacteroidia; order 2-12-FULL-35-15; family 2-12-FULL-35-15; genus 2-12-FULL-35-15. The sequence continues at coordinate 4,185 of JAVHPR010000317.1, read as the reverse complement.
GCAATTAAGCCATTATTAGTTAGATTATGTAATGCAAGTGCCTGTCCAGTTAGGCCTATCGTTCCAGTCGAAGTTATAGTACTTACAGTAAGACCGTTATTAGTTACAATGCTGGTTACTGTTCCTCCTGAATTATCATCATTTCTCCATGCTGGAATTCCAGTCATATCTGTTTTCCAAACCATGTTATTTTGACCTGAACCAGAAGTAACTAAACCGTCACTGGTAGATGAGTTTGCAGCAATAGAAATAATAGGTGTTGTTGTACCCATTGCTATAGATATTGGAAGAGTACCAGTTACAGAAGTTACTGTGCCATTAGTAGGTGTATTCCAAGTTGCCAAACCTGCATTATCAGAGGTTAACACTTTCCCGGAACCTTGAGAGCCATCGCTAATTTTAACTTGTCCGGAAACTTCTAATTTTACACTTGGAGTTAATGTTCCAATACCCACCTTGCCAGTATTTGTAACCACAAAAGAGCTATCATAAGTAGCATCTTTATCTGCTGCTACATGAAATAAAGTTTGTGGGTTTTTTGTCCAAATACCAATATTACCTGTAGGAGTTATCCGCATCCACTCTTTTCTATATGTTTTAAATATCAATGGCACCGAATCATAAGTTCCAAGAAAGTTAGAAGCTGATGTGCCAGAATTTCCAAATAAGCACCATGAGGTTGTGGTAACACTGGGATAACAGGGTTGAGCAATTGTTTTACTTACAAGAAGCAATAAACAAATAACGATTAAAAATGAAACTTTTTTGCATTTCTTTTTAATTATCTCTGTGACAGTGCGTTTCATTTTTTTCGAGGATTATAATTTAAGAATGGAGTGGAAATAGAATTGCGAAAGTAAAATAAATAAATTCAACAATCAAGTTTAATTAATTGAAATATAAAGAATTAAATCTATCAGAACTATAGTGCGCATTACATCCAGATTTCAATTTGGCAATGCCTGAAAATATTGAAAATAAGTTTTCTGCACACTACAATTTTCTAATGTTAGACAGATTTGATAATTCCAAAAGGCAACAAAAAATCCCGATTTTTTTAATCGGGATTTGAATAGAAACATTCTCACAATAAACCATCATCCGTAAAGCTATAATAAGAACCGTCAGGGGTAATAATTAAATGGTCTAACAATTTAATATCAAACAGCTCTCCTCCTTTTTTGATCCTTTCGGTTAAAGCAATATCCTCTTTACTAGGAAGTAGGTTTCCTGAAGGATGATTGTGACAAAGAACAATTGAACAAGCATTTGTCTGCACCGCTAAAGTAAAGACAATTTTCGGATCAACAACTGTTCCAGTTGTTCCACCTATGCTTAATTTAATCCAACCTAACAATTGTTGTGAGCGGTTAAGCAATAACAAAAAAAATTCCTCCCTGTATTCAATAGTATCTTTGTTAAAAAGAGAATAAAGAATTTCAAAACAATCTTTTGAATTTATTATCTTTATTGCATCCCTTCGGCTTCTTTTGTATGCCACCTTTACTTCAGCCAATTCAAGACTTGTTTCCATTTCATTCAGTTTAATTGTTGCCATAGCGTTCTTTTTTAAGTACATAAATTTCAGGATTTAGTGTTTTTTTTGCCTATTCTTTTTTCAATGAATAATTCTGGTGGGAGTATAGCTCGTGGTAAAAAGAATGCAAGCCATTAAAACAAAAAGGGGATAGGGTGCAGAAAAATAATCAGCAAAATACATGATGAAATTCCCCTTGACAAGGCTATTATTCCTATGATAGACTTAAAGCATTATTATTTAATTTAACCAAATACTATTTCCATTTATGGCTTATAGCCATTGATTTCCGAAAGGGGATTAGTCTTGCAGATAAATGGTGGTTCAAAAAAGCTTGACATTCTGGCAAATCTGCTATAATGGAAAAGTTGGCATTTATATGCTGGCACCCCGAAACCTTTCGGGTTGTATAGCAAAACCGCCTATTGAAACCCATAAGGTCTGCAAGCCGAGTGGACGTAAATAGGCGGTTTTGCGTTTTATGCATGAAAGAATACGAGAGTATTTAGAGTGGAAGGGGACTTATGCCCATAGAGCAAGCATCAATTATAAGATATGGCTGAATCATTTCCTTGCTGTTTGTGGGGATAAAGCCATAGAGGATTACAATATCACCGATGTTGTGAAATATCATCGATGGCTCGAAGTGCATTACAGTACATATAGTACCCAATATGCAATGATTGTAATGAAAAACTTCTTTAAGTATTTCAAACTCAATGATTGTAAATGCCTTTCGCCGGCACTTATCCGTACACCTCGTATCCAAATCAAATCCCATCGGGCAGTGTCAGAAATCGAATACAAAAAAATAATTGATGAGATTCCAACAAAAGAATTTCTTCACCTAAGAAATTCCATTTTGATTCGTCTGCTTTGGGATACCGGAGTGAGAGTCTCTGAACTCTGTGATTTAGACATCACTCAAATTAATGAAAACAAACCTTCTGCAATCATTTTTACCAAAAAGACAGGGAAGAAACGAGCAATCGTATGGTCAGATGAAACCCACCAACTCCTGATGAAATATATGCCCATGCGTATGGAACTTGAAAAATTAAACAGGGCATCTGCCTTGTTTCTCGGTATGCATTGCAACACAGAGTGGAGTATGCGCTTAACCACCAGAACTGTTGAGCGTATGGTCAGGTATTATGTAAATCGGGCAGACATAAAAGAAAAAATAACACCGCACAGCTTTCGTCATGGCTGGGCTCATAAACGAAGAGATAATAATGCGCCTCTTGCATTCATTCAAAAAGGATTGGGACATTTAAATCCTATTTCTACCTTCATTTACGAGCAATATGACGATAGTGAATTCATGAAAAACGCTCAGAAGTATTTGGCAACGGCATAGATGTTTTTTCCACTTTGAAGGTCTTGCTATGATTTTGTGATTATGATATGCTCTTTTACAGAAAGTAAATTGATCATTAAATAAGCATACCCACGGAATCATAATGCGTTTTAATAAAGTTTGTTGTAAGATTATAAGAGGGGCGTAGCCTTTATTGAAAAATTGGACGTCGCACAATATATCATAGACGTTGTCAAGTAGCTTGGAAAATAAGGATAAAAGCCTTCATTCAAACAACAAGCGGCAATAAACTTACTAAAATTCATTACGGAATCCGTAGTGGATTTTAGTATCGTGCCTGACTATAAAAACTGCCCGCTAAAGCAGTATAGGTCGGGCACAGCGGCCTGTGGAGAGATGGAAAGGATAACAAGTGATCATGTCTATAGAACCTTGCAGTATAGACACACAAGGATGGAATCTTACTCCCCAGACCGCTGTGAATGCGCATTTACAGTAGGTCGTAATTATAAAAGCAAGGATTGTAATTATTAGATAAAAAACATAAAAAAACAAATGAAACTATTTGATGTGTGTACAAGAAAGTTTTACGAAAAAGAAGGAGAGAAAAAAGTAAAATGGTACAAAGCCGGAGTTCTGAAAGAAACCGACAAAGGCTCAAGATACCTTCGTCTTTTTCATCAACCTGAGATTGACTTTTTCATTTTTGAAAAAGAAGAACCTCAGGAAACTCTGAAACCTTCTGAAATTAAAGAAAATAACTAAGCATATTATTACGAGCTAATTAACAAAATGATGCAACCCAGCACCACGCCTGTTCCTAATGTATTTTTTGATGTTCATTTAAAAGAATTAAAACAAGCGGAATTAAAAGTTCTGCTGGTGGTGATACGCCAAACTCTTGGTTGGGCGGACAGGCGGGGAATGCTTGGTAGAAAAGAAATTGACTGGATTTCAGGAAGCCAATTACAGCAAAAGACAGGAAACTCCAAACGTGCCATTACCGCTGCAACGGATACTTTAATCAGAAAAAAGCTAATCGAAATATTGGATGTAAATGGAAATATTTTAGATAATCCGGAAAAAAGACAAGGTAAAACAAAACTATTTTATCGACTTGCAAATCCTGTGAATAGTCCTGTGGAAAAGCCTGTGAATAGCTGTCCGACTTATGCAAAATTTGCGGAGGACATAAGCAAAAAAGTAACAGCACTTGCGCAAAAAATGCTGATAACAAAAGAAACTCTACAAAACTAAATCCTACAAAAGAATTTAATAATATTGCTTATCTGCTTTAGACATGCTGTCTTTTATTGTTTTGTAATTC
>JAVHPR010000316.1:0-10800 GCA_036170695.1 Bacteroidia bacterium | reverse complement strand
CATAAGGAGCTAAGATACTATTTTTTTACATGTCTAAAGCAGATAAGCAATTTCTGAATTTTTAAAGGGAAAACTATTATTATCATCAAACTTGTATGGGACAAATTCGCACCCTACATTTACTTTTTTTATTTCAGTAAGTGATTTTTCTTTTACTATTCCATGCCCACTGGTCATTCTATCCAACGTGTCGTCATGAAAAACTATTAACTGGTTATCAGTTGTTAATTGAACATCCATCTCCAGCACATCTGCACCTGATTCAATGGCTTTTTGAAAAGACAAAATTGTATTTTCAGGATATTGCCCGGCAAACCCACGATGCCCGAAATTAAGAGGCTTGTCAGATTTGAAAAATGGTTTTGTGGAAATCATGTTTTTAATAATGGGTGTTAAATTTTATTTAAAATCATTCCATTTTGGTCACGATTTCTCGAATCATTTGAAAAGGAAATTCTTCTGTCATCCCGAGTTTTCTCGAGGGATCTTGTTCAATAAATGATATTGCTATCGATTGACAAGATCCCTCTTCTGCAAGAGCAGAATCGGGATGACATTACCGATAAAATTATCTTCTGTCACCTTTCTTGCAAATCCTTTTCAATAAAATAAATCAGAAAAAATAATAGGCAATAGAATAGTTTCCTTACTCAGATATATTTTCCAATTTCTGAAATTTTTTCCTGCTCTGTCCATTGAATTTCTTTTGCCATAATACCGGCAATTTTCTCAAGGATAGATTTTTTATCCGGAAAATTTTTCAGAACATAACTAAGCGATAAACGCCTTGTAAGCAAATCATCAAGATGACAACAATTCTGATAGCGGATAAAATAAATAATTTCGGCCACAGAAACAAAAATTTCCTTGTGAAAAAATTCTTTATAGCCCTGATTTTCAGAAATAATTTCAAAAATAAATTCTGCCTGATTCCCGTATTGCTGTTTGATTTTTTCGATAAATGGATTTTGAACATTAGTAAGTTTTGATGATGCACTTTGCCCTGACTTTAATTCAGGTGATACCGGGAATTTCAGTGGAAATTTTTCTTCCAATCTATTTACAGCAGTTTTCGCCATCGCATGAAAACTTGTTAACTTGCCTCCGACAATTGAAATGATTCTTTGGTCAATCCACCAGCATTTGTAATCGCGAGAACGATCTTTGCTTGGAGCATCATCTCGCAGAAGCGGTCGCAATCCTGCAAAACTGCTGAGAATGTCTTTCTCGGAAATATGAAGTGATGGTGCAAAACATTGGATGCTTTTTAAAATATATTGAATATCATCTTCCTCCGCTTTCACTTCATCTAAGGTGTCAATTTTTTCGGTATCTGTTGTCCCTATCACCACGCTGTTGTTTTCCCAAGGCACAGCGTACATGGAACGTCCGTCGTTGGCATAAGATGAAAATAATATAGCGGCGTCAGCAGGAAATTTTTCTTTTGAAAAAACCAAATGAATTCCTTTGCTTGGTGCAACAAACCTCGGATTTTTACTTTGTAATTTTTCTAGTGTTTCATCTGTCCAGTGGCCTGTGGCATTGATGATGTATTTTGCTGAAAATTCAAGAGCCTTATTTTCAATTTTATCGAGGCAATGAATCAGAAAAAAATCTTTTGTATTATCCGCAGAAAGAAATTCACAGTAATTACAGGCGGTCGCTTTCTCCTGCTGTGCTAAAGCAACAATTTCATTGCAGAGCCTGGCATCATTGGTAACGGCATCGTAAAATAAAAAACTTCCATTCAACTCTTCTTGATTGATGGCAGGAAATTTCTCTGTGGTTTTTTTTTTGTTTAGAAAAGAATACTTTGCAATCTCCTTATCATAACTGAGTGTTTTGTAAAGCCACATTCCAATATGTAATTGCAGCTTTGAAAAAAGGGAATAAACCGGAAATAAAAATTGAAGTGGTTTTACAAGATGAGAAAAATTTTTCAGGAGGTAATGACGTTCGCGTAAGCCTTCTCGTACTAAGGCTATTTTGCCATGTTGCAGGTATCGTAATCCACCATGGACTAATTTAGCTGATTTTGAACTTGTGCCGCTTGCGAAATCGTTTTTCTCAAGTAGAATGCATTTATAACCGCGTTTTGTTGCTTCAAGTAAAATTCCCGCTCCGGTAATGCCACCGCCAATAATGGCGACATCAAAGATTTGATCTGAAAAATTCTTTATGTTATTAACTCTAATCATCAGCGGTTGTATTGTACCTGTTTTAATATTAAAGGATTTGTCCCATAGGGACAAGCGCTTGGTAAAAAAAGAAATCCAACACCAAACGGTATGTCCTGTAAGGACAACCCATTATTCAAGTTCTTTAAAAATGTATTGCTCATTATAATCCACTTCAAACTTTCTAAGCATTTCCTGATATTCTTCCAGAAATGTTTGCCTGCGATGATGTGCTTCCTGATTGATAATATACTTAACTACAGCGTCTGTATGTGATTTAGAATATGAAAATGCCCCATAACCCTCTTGCCATCTGAATTTCCCTTTAACTAATTTTTGACTATTAATCCATTCAGAAGAATCCCCTTTAACCAAACGCATCAAATCAGACAGCGATTGATTAGGTCTCATTCCGAAAAACAAATGCAAGTGATCGGACATACTATTGATAGAAAGAAGCTTGTGTCCATTGTTATTAATAATTGCAATGACGTATTTATGTAATCGTTCTTTCCACAAATTGTTGATAACTGATTCCCTATATTTAACAGCAAACACACATTGAATATGGATTTGAGTATAAGTATTTGACATTAGGTGTATGTTTAATTAGCGGTTGTCCCTACAGGACAAAAAAATATTTAATTTCCTTTTTACCAAGCGGTAGCCCCTCCGGGGCATAAAGATTCAATTACAACCTCAATCAATAACTACTTCTACGCATCAATAAGTTTTCCGGGATTTAAAATATTTTCCGGATCAAGATGATCTTTTATTGCCATCAAAAGCTTTTTCGTTTCCGGATTAAGCTGTTGCAGATACCAGCTCTGATGATCTTTCCCGATGCCGTGATGATGGCTTATTGCTCCACCATATTCTGTAATTGCATCGGAAACAATATTTTTCAAGCCATGCCACTGTTGAATTTCTTTTTCTTTCTCCTGCTTTGTAATCATCGTAAAATAAAGGGATGCGCCTGTTTCGTATACATGGGAAATGTGGCAAAGTAATATTCCTCCTTTATCAAAAAAGTCGCTTTTTGATTTAAGGGCATTTTTTATATGATGATAAAAAGGTATTAGATTTTTCCAATAGGTAACAGTTTCAAAAGTATCAATCAAAACGCTATGTTCAACAAGTGTGTCGCGGAGATAAGGAAGTGAAAAGCGCGTGCTTTCCCAGCTGGCCGCTACTGATGAAGGCAATTTTTGTGCACCGTGTTTTTTAACAATCTGCATAACAGTTTTGGCAGCGGAATAATCGCTTTCATTGCGAACAGCGAAACGCATCATCAAAACACATGGTTCACTATATCCTTTTGATTTTAGCCATGATTTCATTACCGATTGAATTAACTTTTGTCCTACACTCTGCTCTTTATGGCTTATCAGGGAAGATAACTTTGTTTCCTCTACATCAGAAAATCTCGCAACAGCAGGATGAATGCCTGACTGAGTTATTTCCCGCAATGCTTCTGCTCCACTTTCAAAATCCTTGAAAAGAGCTATTTTCCAAAAATAGCTGTCTGGTCTTTTATGGATGCGCACTTTGGCCTGTGCAATAATTCCCAACGTTCCTTCTGATCCTAAAAATAAATGCTGAAAATCAGGTCCACAAGCATGTCGCGGAAATCCTATATCCTCAATGATACCCGCCGGAGTGATAATTTTCATTTGAAGAACAATGTCTTCTATTTTTCCATAAAGTCCCGATTCTTGCCCTGCAGAGCGAAGGGCAAGCCATCCGCCAAGGGTAGAAAATTCAAATGATTGAGGAAAATGTCCGAGTGTGAAATTTTTTTCATTCAATATTTTCTCAAGTTCAGGACCAAAAATTCCGGCTTCGAATGTAGCCGTGTGCGACTGGTAATCAATTTCGACAAGGCGATTTAAACGCTGCATATTGACAACACAAACAGGAAATGCCGGATTTATTTCAAATGCCCCAACCACATTGCTGCCACCGGCAAACGTGATAATTTTAATTCTGTTTTTTACGGCTTCTTTTAAAATATGGGAAATATCTTCAGTAGTTTCAGGAAATAAAACAAAATCAGGAGGCGAAAATTTTTGGTCAGTAAAAAATTTGATGATGTCGTAGTAACTTCTGCCAATTGTATATCGTAGGCGATCACCCTCTTTCAACGAAATCTGGTTTTCCTTCAAGCCTGTAAAAATGCTTTTCAAGTCCTGTTCGCTGAAACGGGACAGCGGAATATTTAGTGATGGAATTTTGAGATCCGGATTTAATTTACCTCTGAATTTATTTTCAAGAAATAATTTAAGTTTAGGGAAATTGTTTAGATGAACAGCATTTGCAGGCTTTCCCCATCTCCATATAGTATCGTTGTTATCTGGTAGTGTCATTGTTTTATTTTTCTTGATGTTAACCTCATTCTAAATCCTTCTCCTTAAAAAGGGAGAAGGACTTTTCCCCTCTCCTTTTTCAAGGAGAGGGGCAAGGGGAGAGGTCTTTTTTTCGAAGATTTCTCATCCTCTCGATTTCATCTGCTCTTCCAATGATTTATTTTTATTCCCTTCCTTTTCAGAAATCAAAGACATTGCGTATTCCGACAGACAAGTAATTGTCAATGCCGGATTAACTCCGAGGTTACCCGGAATAATTGATCCGTCAAGTATTAACATATTTGGGTAGTTGAATACCTCAAATTTTTTGTTCACTACCCCTTCTTTGTCATTTTTCCCCATCGGTGAACCGCCCAAAATATGCGCCGTTGAGGACATATTTAACAACACCTCGGTAGTGGCATTTTGAGCAAGTCCATTTATTTTTTTTGCATATTTCATCATGGTCTCCTGACCTATGGCAATATATGCCGGTACACGATTTTCTTTTTTGTTCCAAAGCGTAATTCTGGAAAATGGGAACTTTTTGTACACCATCTTCATGGAGTTATCCAGGTTTTGCATCACTAAAAAAATTACCGAACGGTGAGCCCAGTTTGAACCGAACAGTTGTTTAAAGAACGACACCGGATGAATAATGATGTTCCCGAAAAGTTTTGCGATCCGCAAAAGCGGATGTCCTGGTCCTGTAGCGATTGTGGAAAAAGCTTTCATCGCGTTGGATCCATCGGGATACTTGACAATTTCGACATGCGTATGATCATCTGGATTGAATACTGATGAAATAGCAATTCCGTGATTTAATTTTTCTTCAGGTGCGCTTACTGCGCATAGCATTTCAGAATTGGTGCGTATATTTTCTCCTAGTTGATCCGAGAGTAGAGGAAGTGTTTTGTATTTATGTTTTTGATTTAAAAGTAAATCCATTGTTCCAAGTACACCGCCGGAAATAATTAAACCCTTTCCGGAAAATTTTGTTTTCTTCTTTGAAAAACCTGAAGTACCTGAAACGGTATCGACAGTATAGATTCCATCCTTGTATTCAATTTTTTCGGCTTTGCATTCTGCAATAATTTCCGCGCTGAACTTTTGTGCAAAATGGAGGTAATTTTTATCCAGCGTGTTTTTTGCATTGAATTTGCATCCAACCATGCAGCCTGCACATTCAGTGCATCCTAACCTCATCGGCCCAAGCCCCTTGAAAAACGGGTCGGTTTCTTTTTCTTTATCACCAAAGTAAACACCAACATCCACATTTTTGAAAGATGAAGAACGGTTCATTTCAGCCGCAACTTCCTTCAGAATATCGTCTTCGCGATTCAGGGATTTGTTAGGCACCGTTCCAAGCATAAAACGGGCTTTTTCATAAAACGGGAGAAGCGTGTTTTTCCAGTCCCCAAACTGAGACCAGGAAGGATTATTAAAAAACTCATCGGAGGGCATTAGGTGAGTATTGGCATAAACCAAACTTCCTCCGCCTACCCCAATACCACTCAAAATCATTACTTGCGGAAAGAAAGTGATTTTTTGAATGCCAGACCAACCAAGCATTGGAGCCCAGAAAAATTTTTTGAAATCCCAGTTTGTTTTTGGAAAATCTTCATTGCGGTAATTTTTTCCTTTTTCGATAATTAAGACTGAATATCCTTTTTCGGCGAGCCGCATAGCTGATACAGAACCACCAAAACCTGAACCAACGATGATATAATCGTAAATTTTCATTTCAATCTTTTGTGTTAATAATAGAATTTATATATGTTAAAATGTTATGGAATTTTCTTTTTTATAAAAAAACTTCAATCAATACGTCATTGCGAGACTTTTCAGTCGAAGCAATCTCAAGATAATTATAAATGTGAGATTGCTTCGTACCTCGGAATGACGCTCCAAATGGACATTCAATTATGTTAATAAATTAACTTGTATAACGTCTATTGATTAAGGATAATTTAAAAACTTTCGTCAAATTCTTTTAACCTCTTAGGGAGATTTGGTAATAAAAGAGGCGTATTCTTCAGGATATTTTTTATATCAAACGAAAATAACAATTTTGTTTGATATGACAAACATTATCTTTAATTTTCGGACTTAATGATTGAGTAAAATAGATTAAAATGAATACAAAAGCCTTTTTTCAAAGAGCTCTTATGCTTTTTGTAGCTTTGTTGATATGTGTTATTTCATTTGCTCAAAAAACACAGAAAAATTTAGTGCCCAATCCCGGTTTTGAGAAACACAAAAACAAATCAATTAATATAAACAATGCCATCCCCTGGCAAGGAGAAGGAACTGTTGATTATTACATGAGCCCGGAGAAGTCGGATACTTCGCGATACAGGGGGGCGCATTCAGGAACCTGTTTTGTTGGTTTACGTTTTCAGGCCAACTATAAAGAATATTTATATGTACAATTAACGGAGCCTTTACAAAAAGGGAAAGTTTATAATTTTATTATGTATGTCAGATTAGTGGGATGCAGCACGGTAACATTGAAACAATTGGGCGTTTATTTCTCTGACCGATCATTTAAGGTTGGGATGAATTTTGATCAGGAAGGTATATTAGACTCCACTTACTCCAATGGAATTTCAGCTAGTCTGGGATGGATTCCTATTCAGGGCGAACATATTGCTCAGGGGGGAGAGAAATTCATTATTTTAGGAAATTTCAGAACTAAAATGAAAGACGATTTTGTGCGGATAAACAAGTGGGATATTTTTGAAATGCGTGAAGCATATTATTATATTGATGATGTATCGCTTTATTCGAAAACAGAAAGCACTGATTTACCTATTGATAATAAAATAGCTGAAAATCTTTTTTTTCATTCATTACCCGATACTCTTTCATCAGGACAAGTGATTGAAATTAAGGATCTTGGATTTGAAAATGAAGGTGAAAAACTACTGAAATCATCCTACAAAATATTAGATGAACTGGTACGCTATCTGAATAACCATCCATTTATGGAAATTCAAATAAATGGGTATTCATTCGATCAGGAAAAAGAAGCTGAAAACAAACGATACTCGAAAACCAGAGCCAAAGCTGTGTATGACTATTTGTTGTCCCAAAGTGTTATTAATCCTATGACCTATAAAGGGTTTGGATCCTCCCGGACGGTTGATTCAAATGATTCAACAGCAAGCGTTGAAAATAACTGGAGATTGGAGTTTTTAATTATAAAAGAAGAGTGATTTGCTAAGGTAACAATTTAACAAAAAACAAGCGCCAATGGGTACTTTAATAAAAGGAGATAAGAAATTAATTAATGCCTGGACATTTTATGATTGGGCAAATTCATCCTATCCATTAGTAATAACGGCGGCTATTTTTCCGATATTTTATGTAAATGTTACTTGTACAACAGGTGCAAATGGAGAAATAAGTGACATCGTTACATTATTCGGCAGACATTTTAAAAATACTGAGTTGTATGATTATGTTGTTGCATTATCTTTTATAATTGTGTCTTTTTCTTCTCCTGTATTATCAGGTATTGCAGACTATAGTGGGAGTAAAAAGCGATTCATGCAATTCTTCTGTTACCTGGGTTCCATATCCTGCGCATCATTGTTTTTTTTCAGTGCAGATAATCTTGGTCTTGGATTGTTGTCTGTTTTGTTTGCCAGTGTGGGTTTTTGGGGGAGTATTGTTTTTTACAATGCCTACCTTCCTGAAATTGCAGAGCCTGTGGATCATGACAGGGTAAGTGCAAAAGGTTTTGCAAAAGGTTATTTCGGCAGTGCATTGCTTTTGATTATTAATTTGATTCTGATAAAAGTGTTTTCTATGCCGGCAAAATATTCTTTTATTACTGTTGCAGTTTGGTGGGCAGGCTTTGCCCAAATTACTTTTGCTCAACTGCCTAATAGTAACAGAAAACATGTGTCTGATGGTAATGTTATTACAAAAGGATTTAAAGAATTGCTGAAAGTCTGGAACCAAGTTAAACACATGAAACAATTAAAGCGTTTTCTTCTGTCTTACTTTATGTATAGCATGGGAGTTCAAACAATTATGTTAATTGCTGTAATGTTCGCGAAAAAGGAAGTTGTAGATCTGGTAGAAGTTAGTGAAACTGTAAACGGAGTTATTATTAAATCCTTTAAAGAAGTTCCGATACAGGATGCAGCCTTAATTACAAGCATATTGTTAATTCAGTTTTTGGGCATAGCAGGGGCTTATTTATTTTCATTCACTTCACGTAAGATAGGCAACATTAAAACACTTGGTATTAGCCTGTTTATCTGGATTGCAGTATGTGTTTCTGTTTATAAATTTGTTTACTCTTCCAACTCGTTTTATATTGCAGCTTGTGTTGTCGGCCTTGTTATGGGTGGAATTCAGTCATTGTCGCGTTCAACCTATTCAAAACTTCTGCCTGAAACGGAAGACCATACCTCCTTTTTTAGCTTTTTTGATGTATGCGAAAAAATTGCCATTGTTATCGGGATGTTCTCTTTCGGATTTATAGATGGCATTACAGGTAGTATGCGCAATTCTATTTTTGCTTTGGTTACCTTTTTTGTACTTGGTTTTATAGTCTTATGTACCATTCCCAAGACAAAGAATGTGAGTTAATGGGATGTTATAAACGAGCAAGACAAAACATTAAGTTCGGCTATGAGGTGTTTTAAACAAACGTTTTTACTCTTTTTTGTTTTTATTGTTAGCAATACATACGGACAATCAATTGGAGGAACAACCTCCGGTGCAGTTACGTATTGCACCAATTCCAATTCAGGAATTGTTACTGTAACCGGATATGTTGGTACTATTTTGAATTGGCAATCCTCAACAGATGGTGGTATAATATGGAACAACAATATCAATACCTCTGCTAATCAAACGTATTTTAATCTGAATCAAACTACTTGTTACAGGGCTATTGTGAAGGATGGAGTTTTTGCTCCCGACACTTCTACTATTGTTTGTATTACAATTTACCCGCAAAGTCTTGGGGGAACAATTTCAGGTGGAGGAACTTATTGTGACAGTTCCGGAGCAGGAACCCTTACTCTGTCTGGTTATGCCGGGAATTTACTTTACTGGCAATCTTCAACTGATGATGGTTTAACCTGGTCAACTATTGTAAATACTACCGTTACTGAGAATTATTCGAATATTACTCAAAATACAATCTACCATGCCGTTGTTCAAAATAATCCGGCTTGCCCTACGGATACTTCAACCCAAGCCATTTTTAATGTTTACCCTGTCACCGTTGCTGGAACAATAATCGGTGCGGACACTGTTTGTGCAGGTGCAAATAGTGGAACACTTACTCTTTTGGGATATACTGGTGCTATTTTAGGATGGGAATCATCTATAAATAATGGATCAAGCTGGAGTCCAATCACAAATAGCACCGCAACACAAGGGTATCTGAATTTGAGTCAGGCAACCTGGTACCGCGCTATTATTCAAAGTGGCATTTGTAGTTCTGATACAAGTGCAAATTTCATAATTGATGTAAGTCCGCCAACCGTGGCAGGTATAATTGGTGGGGGAGGAATTTATTGTACTGGCTCTGCAACAGGAACATTAACATTAGCAGGATACACAGGTATCATTATTGGCTGGGCGTCTTCAGTAACAAATGGACTTACCTGGAATTCTATTGTAAATACTACCACTTCACAAGCATATAATGGATTATCACAAACCACCTGGTACTCAGCAATTGTTCAGAGTGGCACTTGCAACATGGATTCCACAACAGCCGCAATTATAACAGTTGGGCCTGCATCGGTTGTTAACGCCGGAAACGATATAATTATTACCTCCAATCAATCTGTAACATTAAATGGAACAGGGGCTGGAAATCCTCTATGGACGCCGGCTGCTGGTTTAAGTAATCCTACAGTTTTTTTTCCATCAGCAAACCCTGATTCAACTACAACTTATATATTAACAGTAACCGACAGCAATGGATGTATAAGTTCTGATACTGTTATGATCACAGTAATTCAAAATAATTATAATGGTAAAGTATCAAATTATTTTTCTCCTAATGGTGATGGAATAAATGATAATTGGTTTGTTGAAGGGATAGAAAACTTCCCGGATAATGAAGTTTTTATTTATAATATTTATGGGAAAGAAGTTTATTCTAAAAAAGGCTATACGAGTGATTGGCAAGGAACTTTTAACGGAACTGAATTGCCTGATGGAACTTATTATTATGTAATTAAATTTGGTAAATTGCTTATCTGCTTTAGACATGTAAAAAAATAGTATCTTAGCTCCTTATG
>JAVHPR010000315.1:0-10811 GCA_036170695.1 Bacteroidia bacterium | reverse complement strand
TGCAAAGGATAGTATATAAAAAACTATCTTTAGCGGACAATAATGATTTTTTTTACATTTGAATGTTCAGAAACATTAAATTCAAATGTTTTTTACCCAAATTTTAGAATATGCATTAATAATTAATTTAAAGGGAAGCCGAAAACTGTAGAGTAGGCATCAAAAAAAAATTAAAATCATGAAAAAAATTGCATTAAGTTTTGTTTTATTTTGTTTGATGTTTGTAGGTATTTCTACTATTAATGCGCAAGAATTAAGAAGTTTTTCCGGTAGCAGCACAGGTAAAATTGATTCGGATGGTACTATCAGAAATGGTTCAGGTAGCAGTGTTGGAAAAATTGATTCGGATGGAACAGTAAGAAACGGTTCAGGAAGCAGCATTGGGAAAATTGATTCAGATGGTACTATCAGAAACGGTTCAGGAAGCAGCATCGGTAAACTTGATTCTGACGGGACAGTTAGAAATAGTTCAGGAAGCAGTATTGGTAAAATTGATTCTGATGGAACAGTTAGAAATAGTTCAGGTAGCAGTATCGGGAGTGCAAGCGGGGTGAAAAAAGGATGGGCAGCAGTAGTGTTTTTCTTCTTTACGTTCTAAAAATTACACCGATTTCCCACAGTTTGAATTTAAAGAATTCACCACAGAGACACAGAGTTCACGGAGTTTCACAGAGTTTTCTTCCGTGTTTCTTTGTGCTCTCCGTGCCTCCGTGGTATTTTACATTTTTGTTTTCTGAGACTTATTAACCCAACAAGGCTTTTTCAGCAGCTTTTAAAATAGCAAAAGCTTTTTCGGTAGTTGCTGATTCTGCATAGTTACGCAATACGGGTTCTGTGCCAGATGCGCGTATCATCAACCAATCTCCATTTTCAAAGAAATATTTCCAGCCATCTATTGTTTCTACATGCTCTACTTTATAAGGTCCGAAAGCGCTATATTTATTGTTCTTGCAATTTTCCACAATAGCTACTTTTACTGCTTCTTTTAAGTGCATATCGCTACGTTCAAATTTGAATGCCCCAACAATTTTATACACTTCCTGAATTAAATCATCCAATGATTTACCGGATTTTACCATGTATTCCCAAATAGTTAATCCCATCCAAATACCGTCGCGCTCAGGAATATGACCTTTTATAGCAATTCCTCCGCTCTCTTCTCCACCAAGCAAAACATCTTCCGAAAGCATGATTCCTGCAATATGTTTAAATCCAATTTTTACAACCTGGTATTCCAAACCATAATGCTCACACATCTTCTTTACCCGAGGTGTTACCGAAAATGCATTAACAATTTTTCCGGTAAATTTTTTCTCTTTAACCAGGTAGTTGATTAATAAAAGAATGATATGATGTGAATCAACAAATTCACCTTTACTATTGTATAAGCCTATTCTGTCGGCATCACCATCGGTTGCTAAACCACAATCAATGTCACCGCTTTCAGAAATCAAAGAAGAAAATGGTTGTAAGTTTTTATGAATTGGTTCTGGTGCCTGACCTTCAAATCCCGGATTCTCATCACAATGTAAAAAAGTGATATCGGGTAAAATTCTTCTCATTACATTTTGACCTGCACCAAACATAGCATCATAAGCGAAATTCATTTTTGTATTTCTGATTGAATCCATGTCGAAATTTTTCTCCACATGATCAACATACATTGTTTCTAGATCAACATATTCAATCAATCCTGATTTTACAAAATCAGTAATGGAAAGTTTTTCAAGGTCAATAGAATTAGTAGAAGGAATAGTATCTTCAATTGCCTGAATATCATCTGACAATAAAGGACCACCAAAACCTCCCTTTAATTTATAACCATTGTATGATGGGGGGTTATGAGATGCTGTAATAATAACACCCAATGAAGTTCCTAATGTTTTTGCTCCCAAAGAAACCATAGGGGTTGATACAAAGTCTTTTGCAAGATAAACCTTGATGCCACTATTGGCAAACACCAATGCCGTAGTTTCTGCAAATAACTCACCTGCAAACCTTGTATCATGACCAACAACAGCTGTAGGTTTATCAAAATTTTTCTTTAACCATTCTGCCGCTGCAATAGTTACCCGCGCAACATTATCAACAGTAAAATCTTTTGCTATAATGGCTCTCCAGCCATCTGTACCGAATTTAATTTTTGTCATAAATTATTTTTTAAGTTTTGAAGGATTTTGCCGATTGTCCCAAATCGAAAGAATATAAATTGAACTTTTGTCAACAATATAAAATAATGAATTATGCTTTGTCAAAACACATTCGTGAGTGCCTTGTAAACGTTGTGATTGTTTGTAAAGTAATGGAAACTCCGATATTAAAGATAATTGTTCATCCAATATTACAGAAAAACTCTTTAATTCTTTTTCAGTCCAATTACTTTGCAAATATTTAATTATCGAACCTAAATTAAAATCCGCTTCCTCCGACCAAATAATTTTTAAAGCCATTTTGAATAACGCTTCTTTACTTTTTCATGTGGAATTGTTTTCCCCATTTTTACATCCTCTAACCCTCTTTCAATAGAAGCTATTTGCTCTTTGTTTAAATTGTAAAAAAAATCATCACTTTGCTCTTTTTCCAAAAGCTTTTTAATTTTTTTCAAAAGTGCTGAGTCTTGTATTGTTACAAGCATTTTTATCAACTCTAATTTTTCTGCCTGAATATTCATTGTCCTAAAATTTTATACAAAATTACGATTTTTTTTCTATCAATGAATTCCTCTGCTATTCAGCGCTTCTCTGTATTTTTGTGCGAATACACAATGCTGTTCATAGCTGGTAGCAAAATAATGTTTTCCCGATAAATCTTCCTTTGCGCACATAAAAATGTAATTATTTTTATCATAGTTAAGAACGGCATCAATTGATGATTCCTGAGCAAAACCAATTGGCCCGGGTGGTAAACCTTTAATAATGTATGTGTTATAAGGCGAATCAAAACGCGTTTGTTCAAGCGAAACACGTTGTATCGTGAAGTCCCCGATTGCAAAAATAACGGTAGGATCTGATTGTAATAACATTCCTTGTTTCAAACGATTGATGTATAAACCTGCAATTATCTTCTTTTCAGAATTATCACAACACTGCTCGCCCTGAACGATTGAAGCCAAAATTGCTACTTCTGATTGTGAATATCCAATCTGGCCGGCTTTTTTCTTGCGTTCATTTGTCCAGAAAGCCTTATACTCTTTTGCCATTCTATTAAAAAAATCATCAACTGAAGTATTCCAGTAAAACTCGTAGGTGTTCGGAATAAATAAAGTTTGTATATTATCTGAATTGAAACCATATTTACTTAAATAGCCATTGTCGTTCATAGCCCTGTATAACGAATTTGAATCTGCTTCAATTCGCCTGCATAATCTGGAGATAAGCTGGTTGGTTGTTTTTATCCCATTGAAATTTAGTTCGATCGGTTCCTGAATTCCCGCTCTTAATAAGTTTATCAGCGCATTATTATTCATATTTGCTAATACACGATACTTGCCTGGTTTAACAGCTTTTTTATATTTCTTTTTTTCTGCAAGGAATTCAAAAGTTGTCTGGTTTTTTAAGATATTATGATTATTTAAAATACCCAAAACATCTTCAAAATTTGACCCTGTGGGGATATAAATGATTTGAGACTTTTTATCAATGGAATTAATATTTGGTTGGTAAATAGTTTTGTAAGCATAATAGCCTGCTATTCCACTAAAAATAACTGTGATTAGCACTAATGCTATAAATAGTTTTTTGAAAAATGATTTTTGCTTTTTCTTTGTCATATTTCTTTCCAGCCCTAAATTATCTTCTACAAATTCCGACTAAGCAACTCGTGTTGTCATATTGAGCCTGTCGAAATATGTGGGTAGGCTCTTATTATTTCATGTTCTTTATTTGCTGCAAAACCTTTTTTGCTTGTTGATTATTCGGATTTTTCTTCAATACCTGATTTAAAACCTTTTTCGCCTCCTGATAATTTTTTTTATAAATATATAAACCTGCAACGTTCATTAACAAAGGTTCATAATTTGGATCAAGCTGTAATGCTCTGTTGTAATACGTTTCCGCATCCATACTCTTTCCTGTAACTAGATTCGCGTATCCTAAATTATTGAGTGCTTGTACAAATTTAGGATTCTCTTTTAATATTGACGAAAAAATTACGATTGCCTCCTGAATTTTATTTTGCGCCATTAATGATGTCCCTAATTTGTTTTTAAATTCTGAATTATAGGGCGCTAAATCATTTGCTTTTTTATAAAACAGGTAAGCGTCAGCGATATTATCGGTATTGGAATAGGAGTCACCAATCCGATAAAGAGTCCATGCATTAGCATTTTCCCAGGATTTTTTAGTGAGAATTTTATTTAATAAATTTTCTTTCCCAATTTGATTTACATAAATTATAATTTTATCAAAATCTTGTTTGATGAAATAGAGATGGACCAATATTTCAAAATTTTGATTCACATCATTTGTAGTTTTATCAGATAAATATTTTTGTGCAGAATCAAGGAAGTTGGCTTTATTGTCGAATTTTTCATATTGTTGAATGTATGCTTTTGCCATAACTTCAGCACTTGGATTCTTTTCATTTACCGCTCCTAAACCAATAAATTCTTTCTGTTTTTCAAATTTTTCTTTCTTGACCGGTTTTCTAATATAATGATCGTGGACTGTAACATGTGGTATATCAATGGCTCCTGATCGTGGCATGTGACATTCAATACAGTTATCTTGATTCCTGGTTCTTGATTCTTGACTCTTACTTTTTATTTCTTGTTTCTTGGTGCATAAAGTCTGATTCGTTTTTCCATGGCAATTTTTGCAGGTATTATTATATACTTCTTTTCCTGTTTCTTTAATACTTATATGTGGATTATGGCATGTAACACACGTTAAAGAGCGTTTATATGGACGTAAAGAGCTAGTATCGTCTTTTGGTTGAAAGCTTTTAATAAAACATTTACTTTGTTTCAATCTATCTGCATGAGAAGCCATAATAAATTCTTCATCTGCATTTTTGTAACGAGGGAGAAAAGTGGTCATGTAATCTGATAATTTCATTCCCGGTTTAAAATCAAAAAAAGATTTTCCTTCTTTTAAAACTGTATTTCCTTGCAAATGGCAACGTTGACAAACATCAAACTGCAAGTCAATCGGTAGTTTCCCGGGATTTACAATAGAATAATCAATGTATTTAGATGTATCAATTAGGGTTCCTAATGAACGCTGTTGAACGTGAATACTACCTGGTCCATGGCAACGTTCGCAGTTAATACCTTCAGGTAAAGTAGTAAATTTATTTTCTGAACCCTCAACAAAATCAGGTAATGAATTATGACAACTTATACACTCCAAACCAATCTTACGCGAAAAGCGAGAGTTGAAGCCATTTTCAAACCCCGGAGGAAAATCCCATTCCCCTTTTTGTGTATAATAAGTCATCGGCAGTTGATGTAAATAGCCATTTGTCTTGGATATATGTGAATTGGTATGCTGTCCTGAACCTACTATATAATCAACTTTCTCGATGCGTTTGTAAATGGTATCCTTACCTCTCAAACGAAACTCCATAATTTTCATGCTATCCTCATCCCAATAAGGATGATAATAGAAATTCAAATACTTGTCATAAATAACTGTGTGTTTATCAAACTTTGCTGAACTTTTTTGTTTGCTTGCATAATCAAAACTTTTACCCATTCCTGTTTGCAGGTAAGAATTGTAAATTGCCTGGTGACATAATTTACATTGATTCATTCCCACATAACGTGCAGTATCATTATGATTGAGATATATTCCTGATGTTGTTTGTGAAGTATTTATTTTCGATTGATTTGAATTTCCACAATACATCATTGCCAGAATTACAACTGAAAAGATTGAAAACAGGATGATATTTCGAATTGTAAACTTCATTAATTACTCATTCCTGTTTTTAAATTAAATAGAGCATTGTGTTAATTATAAAAAGATGCAATGTCATGTCGAGGTTTGCCGGGACATCTTTTTTAAATAAAAAGATTCCTCCACTGCGGTCGGAATGTATACAATACGCCAAAGCAAATTTAATAAAAATAGACTATATCGCCTTCGTTTGTTATAACAAGACCTGTCAGGTTTTTAAAATCTGACAGGTCTTAATCTGGGATATTTGTTATACTTTTTTGTTCGCAAAAATGTTCAATTATAATTCAACTATCGTAGTTTTTGCAAAAGTAATTCGTCTTTAAATTTATCACCTTCTCTTATCCATTGCTTTTTAATGCCGGTAATCTGGAAGCCATGTTTCTGAAATAGCAAAACACTCGATTCGTTATCAAGGGTGATATTACAATACAGCTGATGTAAATTCAACGTATGAAAACAATATTCTGAAAGGATTTCAAGTGTTTCGGAGGCATACCCTTTTTTTCTATCACTTTTATCAGCAATCAAAATTCCAATTCCTGCTCTCAGATGATTAGGGTCAAAATCAAATAAATCTATACATCCAATAGCCCGGCGTGCCTCATCGTGTAATTCCTTGAGGGTAGGAGAGAGGTCAATCATTAACCGCAGTTGCTTTGTAGTATAAATATCCTGATGCGCACATGCAATATATTGTTCCAATAAAAAATGTGAAAATGGAGTTTGTGTATTACTTACGTTCCATGTTTCCGTATCATTTTCCCATTGATACAAAACCTCAATATCAGCAGGCTCCATAGCCCTTAGGAAAATATTTTGTCCTTGTAGTTTCATGGATGCTTTATTTTATAATTAAAGTACTAAGATTCACCCAATCGGTAAGTGTTTCTATTGTATTAGTGCTGATTTTTTTTCAAATCATTTTTCACCTGTTGTATCCTGGCATTTATTTCAGCAGCAGTATAAACAGGCAATTGGTATTTTTTTTCGTCAACAAATAATGCGGAAGTATTTTCAATTAAATCTTCTGAATAAAGTTTGGGAACAAGTTCAAACAAATAATTTATTTCATTCATCGAAACATTATATACTTCATCAAAAAACAATTTTATAGGGCTTAAACAAGTGGCTACGCCAATATCTACCTTTGGAAATTGCTGAATATCCGTTATAAAATGCTCTTTTAAATAGGTAGTACTGAAAGCGTTGTGAGGCCTTATTTTTATGAATATTGAAGGTATTTTACGTTGTGTTGTATTTTTTATTAATGCCGTAACAGTGGTATTGATGTCTTGCCCTTTTATGGAAAGCGAATAATATTTCCCATCCATAATTAAGCCAATATGAGGAGGAATTCGTGTAGCGTGAACTATGGCAATATACAAGCCTTTTAACAAATCATCTTCATTGAATTGTTTGTTAATGGAGAGTAGGTATGGCGCAGTTGCTTTCATTATTAAATGGCTATTTCTCCTTTAAAAACAAATGTTGCGGGACCTTGCAGCCAAATATCAGTAAATGAATTATCGGCATGCTTTTTGAATTTTACTTTTAAATTTCCACCTAATGTTTTAATGTCGCAATAGTTGAGTGCTGTTGAAATATTCTTAATAGCAGCTACCAAAGCAGCTGCTGTTACACCTGTTCCGCAGGAAAAGGTTTCGGCTTCTACTCCTCGTTCATAGGTACGAACAAACAAATTATCATCTTGTTTCTCAATAAAATTCACATTTGTTCCATCGTTTTTAAAACGATTACTGTTTCGTATTTTTTCGCCTTCTTCACCTACATTATAGGTAGCCACATCATCAATGAATTTCACATAATGGGGTGAACCGGTATTCAGAAAAGAAAATTCAGAATTCAATTCTATCCCATTTACATCTTTCATTTTGAGGGTGATAAAGCCCTGTTTTACAATAGCTTCGTGTTCACCATCAATCGCAACAAAATGTGCATTCTCGTTCACTAAGCCCAAAGTACGTGCAAACTCAACAATACAACGTCCTCCATTTCCGCACATACTGCTTTCTTTGCCATCAGAATTATAATACACCATTTCAAAATCAAAACCTTCTTTTGTCTGCAATAACATCAAACCGTCAGCACCAATCCCAAAGCGTCTGTCGCATAATTTTGCAACCAATGTGTTATCTGCCCGATTAAATATTAAAGCGCGATTATCGATTATGATAAAATCGTTTCCGGTTCCCTGGTATTTATAGAAGTCCAAAGTTTAAAGTTTAAAATTAAAAGCCCCACCCGACCTCCCCGAAGGGGAGGAGACCTGACACGCAAGCCATGTAAGTGACTTAGCGGGGAGCTTTCCTCCCCTTCGGGGAGGTTAGGAGGGGCTTCTTTTAATTTTATTTTAATTTACTAATTGTGGTTTCGTCTGTTATATGATCGTAAGGTCTGAATTCACTTGAATTTTCTAGTTTATATACAATTGCTCCATTTTTCAGGAAAATATTATCATCCAAAGTATATACTTTTAATTTGTCAAAGGATTCAATACCGTACAAAGCAATTTTATACTTACTCATTTTATAACCTCTATAATTTAAAGGTGATTGCCATAATTCAATATTTATAAATTGTTTAGTATTATTTCTATCATCAGTTATACCGCTTACTTTTTGAAGCAAAGAATCTTTTGCATTCATGCGGTTTGCGCTTAAGCTCAAATTCATTACTTCAATAGTTTTGGTAGTAAGTAATTCGTCCTTTCTTACTACAATATCTTCCGATGTTGCTGTTGTATTAAACCCTGATGAATCCTTTGTTAGAGACTTTTTTAATGTATCGGCATTCAAAAGAAAGTCGGTTTTAATTATATTAGTATTTGTTGAATCATTTGTTGAAACGGTATTATTTTTAAAGGTATTATCTTTTGATTTTTTTTCCTTTACAGGTGATTTTTCATTTTGTTTTTCAGTTGATTTATTAAGTTGGTATTCATCAGTATGAGATTCAGCGTGAAATGTTTTAGCAATATTTTTATAAAAATTCAGTTCTTTAAAATAGTCATCTAGTTTCAAAATAAAAAATCCACCAGCAATTATTAATCCGGCCATTAAACCAATAATAAATACTTGTGATTTTTCTTTAAAATTACTCATTAACTTTACAGTATTATTTTGTTGATTTTATAAATCGAGCACAAAGTTAAGCAACCTTTACAAATGGCGTTAATTTATGTTAAAATAAGTATTAACAATGTAACAAAGGAACAGATATTGTGTTATAGTTTTAAATAAAAATATTGAATCAAAGATTAAAAACAAATAATCTTCAAAAAAATCAGAAACCATGAAAAAAATTGCAAGTGCTTTTCTAGTTGCAAGCCTAGGTGGTATCGCTGCCTTAGGTTTAAATCATTTAATTCAAAATCAGGCAACTAATAATAATTCACAACTATCTTACCATCCACCGGTAAAATTAGTTAATCTGCCAACTTCAGCTCCGGAAAACACTGTCGATTTTACAGTTGCTGCAGAAATGTCAGTTCATTCAGTAGTGAATGTTAAAACCACGTATTCATCCAGAGTCAACCAAAGTCAATATTTTTACGACCCCTTTCGGGATTTCTTTGGGCAGCGTGCCCCTATACAACGTGAATCACCTACTGGCAGTGGTTCTGGTGTAATTATTTCGCAGGATGGTTATGTGGTTACCAACAATCACGTAATTGCTGATGCGGAAAAGATTGAAATTACTTTGAACGACAAAAGAAATTATACAGCCGAAGTAATTGGTACCGACCCAACCACTGACCTTGCTTTATTAAAAATCAAAGAAACAGATTTACCTTTTATGACATATGGTAATTCGGATAATGTAAAAGTTGGTGAATGGGTTTTGGCTGTCGGAAATCCATTTAACCTTACCTCAACGGTAACGGCAGGCATTATCAGTGCTAAAGCCCGCAATATTAATATAATTGAAAATAATCATGGAAAAGGTCTAAACCCTATCGAATCGTACCTTCAAACTGATGCAGCTGT
Organism: Bacteroidia bacterium; assembly: GCA_036170695.1. Classification (GTDB taxonomy): domain Bacteria; phylum Bacteroidota; class Bacteroidia; order 2-12-FULL-35-15; family 2-12-FULL-35-15; genus 2-12-FULL-35-15. The sequence continues at coordinate 904 of JAVHPR010000315.1, read as the reverse complement.
AAATCCTGGTAACAGCGGTGGTGCTCTTGTAAACGGGAAAGGGGAACTGATAGGTATTAATTCTGCAATTGCCTCAAACACTGGTTCATACACAGGTTATTCATTTGCTATTCCTGTAAATATGGCGCGCAAAGTTGTTGCCGATTTATTGGAATTTGGTGAAGTACAACGTGCCCTTATGGGCGTTAGCATTCGCGATTTAGACGCAAAACTGGCAAAGGAAAAAAATATTTCAGAAATAAAAGGTATTTATGTAAATGGTTTAACAGCCGGTGGTTCGGGCGAAGAAGGAGGAATTAAAGAAGGTGATGTTATCATTAAAGTTGCCGATGTTGCAGTAAATAATGTACCCGAATTGCAAGAGCAAATTAATCGCTACCGACCCGGCGATAAAATAAATATTACTTTGAAACGTGAAAATGAAGAGAAAATATTAGCCTTAACACTTAAAAATATAAATGGTACTATTGATGTTGTAGAACGGCCTAAGATTGAGGTAGTTGCAGCATTGGGTGCTATGTTTGAGCCTCTGAACTCTTCTGAAATTAAAAAATTAAATATTCAAAACGGTTTACGCATCAGCAAATTGCATGCAGGTAAATTATTGAGTGCCGGAATAAGAGAAGGCTTCATTATTACTCATGTAGACAGAAAGAAAATCAATACTATAGAAGACATTAAAACTGCCCTTGAAAAGAAAAAAGGTGGTGTCCTTATTGAAGGTGTTTATCCAAATGGTATGAGGGCTTATTATGGTTTTGGGATGTAAATTTTGTAAGCAGCAATTTATCAATTTTTGCAATTATGCAGTAGGCAATTAAGAAGAAATTGGACAATGAACCAATTGTACAGTGGGCAATTTGTGATTCGTAAAATTGTAAAATTGCCTACTGATAAATTGTTA
>JAVHPR010000314.1:0-10832 GCA_036170695.1 Bacteroidia bacterium | reverse complement strand
CCCTTAACTTAATGACATTGACCGCGCGCTGGTCATATTGAGCCTGTCGAAATATATGCGATGGCTTCTTAACTAAACGACATTGATCGCGCGGGTTCAGAGAATAATACAAACGAAATCAAGATTCCATTCCTTTTTCTTTGGGAACAAATTTGTAAGCGATACCGGAAGCATTGTCAGCTTCCCCTGAATTATCAAATGGCTCCTGTTCACCGCTCACGTCAATTTTTTCATTTTCCTCATCATCCCCTAAATCATATTTTCGGTTTGCCGGTCCCTCATTACGAAAATGATAAGAGGTTATTAAACCAGCTAAAGATCCTAGTAGGTGCGATTCCCAGGACATACCACTTCTGAGTGGCAGCACACCCCATACTGCACCACCATATAAAAACACAACAAACATTGACAAAGCCAGTAAGCGGGTATCTTTCCTGAATAACCCACTAAAAAATAAAAAGGTGATAAAACCATAAATTATTCCGCTTGCACCAATATGATAAGCTTCGCGACCAATAACCCATACCCAAATACCTGTCATCACATATACCCAAAAAAATATTTGAAAAGCAATGGGCCGATAAAAATAAATTATGACAGGCCCCAGAACAAGTAAAGGGGCTGTATTTGCAAGCAAATGGGAGAAGTCAGCATGCAATAAGGGTGATGTAACGAGACCTAATAAACCATGAACAGTACGCGGATACAAGCCGTACCAAGATAAATTCACATGCTCAGCTGTTTCAAATAATTTAACACCCCAGAGAATAAATACAAATAAACTCGGGTAAAGGATACTAAAAAATAATTTGGAAGTGGTATTGCGCATATTGTTCAGCGAATTACGAAATTAAACGAATAACGAATAGTTTCGTTACTAATACTCAAGAAGATTTGTAATTTGTTTAAATTCGATATTAGTTGACCAATGTTTATACCAAAAATTATGAATGACAGAAAGACATCATTTGGGTGTACACAAATCTCCCTCCCTAAACAATTTAAGAAGCCCTCGCACATATTTCGACAAGCTCAATATGACTTGCGCGCCGTCAGTCAGAGCTTGTCGAAGACCTTGGGCAGACATTTATATTTGAAAGATCCATTAAGTAATGACATTGCCGTATGCTTTTGAATAAAGGATTAAGAGATATTTGTCGTTCACCCCACCATTTGGTTTAGAAAGGTATTTATTTTACTTTTGTATACTACGATCCAATGAAAAAAGTCCTTTCCCTATTTTTACTTTTCATTTTTCTGTTTAATACAGTAGGTTATTACTTTGCCTATAAATCTTTCCAATATCAGGTAAAATCTGAAGTTCAATCCGAAATTAAATCGGGTTATGATTCGGATGATTTGAAAACTCTTACCATCAACAAAAATGATTTGCATAATATCGAATGGTTTGATTCCGGTAAAGAAATGCGTTATAATAATAAAATGTACGATATTGTCAGAAGTACTGAAACCTCTGCTTCCATTACTTTTTATTGTATCCATGACACTAAAGAAGAATCAGTATTAGCTAATCTGGAAGAACATATTAATACACATATTGCTAACAAGCCCATCAAAAGCGACCATCAAAAAAAATCCGGCGAGAATGTTATTAAGCTGTATTTTTCACATGAACAATCAATTAAATTTAATCTTGTTTCTTTCAATCAACACATTTTTTTTTCTGCCCTATTAATTTACAATTCTACATTAATAGAAACCGATTCCCCTCCCCCTGAACTTGTTTAGGCTCTCACATTAATTTTTTATTCCTGTTCAATTATTTAATTATTAATCTCATGCTACCAAAATTAGCTCCAGAGGTGCGTAATATTTCGCCCCACTGGGGCTTATAGGTGTTTGGACGTTCGGCTTCTACCAATATTAAGCCCCTCTGGGCAATGTCATTAAGTTAAGAATGTATTTTTCAGCGCACATTCTCGACTCCGCTCGAATTGACACCGCGCGCTGTCAGTTCGAGCGGAGTCGAGAACGCGAGAGGGCATTTATTCCTTAACTTAATGACATTGGCCTCCGGGGCATTACGTAACATTAATTATTAATTCTGTGTTGATTTTTTTAACACAGAGTTCACAGAGGTAAAGAGCTTCACAGAGATAAAAATTCAAAATATTTCCAGTTCAAAACAAAAATCTAAAATTCTATATAATGAAAAAACACCTATTTACTCTTGCTGTGATGCTTTACGCATTTATTGCAGCAGCTCAAACCTTAACGATAATAGATAAAACTACGCAACAAACCATACCGGGAGTTGCTGTTTATTCTAATAATCCAATAAAATCAGGTCAAACCAATGCAAAAGGACAAATTGATGCATCCGTTTTCAAAACAGCTGACAGCATTTATTTTAAACTTGTAGGATATGAAACACCTTCCTATTCATACCAACAGCTTAATTCAATGAAATTTAAAATTGAATTGACCGAAACAAGCATTTCGCTTGGTGAAGTTGTAGTTTCCTCCAACCGATGGGAAGAAAAAAAAATTGAAACGCCAAATCGGATCGAAAAAATCAATAAAAAAGATGTTGCTTTTCAAAACCCACAAACAGCCGCGGATCTCTTGGAAACAAGTGGATATGTTTACATTCAAAAAAGCCAGCTGGCAGGCGGTTCACCTAACCTAAGAGGTTTTGCCACTAACCGTGTAATGTTAGTAGTAGATGGGGTACGCATGAATAATGCTATTTTCCGTGCCGGAAATTTACAGAATGTTATTTCTATTGATGCTGCCGCACTGGAAAATACTGAAGTGCTCTTTGGACCCGGAGCCGTAATGTACGGAAGTGATGCTATTGGCGGAGTAATGGATTTCCATACCTTGAATCCAAAATTTGCTGACAGCAGTAAATTGCTTGTTACGGGCAGTGCTTTAGGACGTTTTTCATCAGCAAATAATGAAAAAACAGGGCATATGGATTTTAACATCGGATCCAGAAAATGGTCGTTTCTTACTAGTGTTACTTATTCGGATTATGATGATTTACTTGCAGGTTCTGTAGGAAACTCTTATTTCCTGCGCCCTTCATACGCACAAACGTTTGATGGGAAGGATTCTACAGTGGTAAACAAACGCCCTTCACTTCAGGTCGGTTCGGCGTTCAGTCAATTGAATCTTATGGAAAAAATCCGTTTTCAACCCAGCGAAGCATTGAATATTGATTATGCCTTTCATTATTCGGCAACTTCCGATGCGCCACGTTATGACCGGTTGTATCTGGATGCAAATAATAATGAGGAACTTGACTACGCGGAATGGTATTACGGGCAACAAAAATGGATGATGAACCGACTGGGCATCACCAATACAAAAAGTAATAAAGTATATGATCAATTGCGTATTGTTGCTGCTGTTCAGAATACCGAAGAAAGTCGTCATGACAGGAAATTCAATAACACGAAACTTCGTAATCAAACTGAAACAGTTGATGCAATCTCTTTCAATTTAGACTTAGATAAAAAGCTAAACGAAAAAATAACACTGTTCTACGGAGCAGAAGTAATTTATAACAAAGTTGGTTCTGTTGCTAACAAAACGGATATTGTAACACTCGTTGAAACTCCCACTAATACACGTTATCCAAACGGTTCAACATGGCAGGAGTATGGAGCTTATGCAAATTTTAAATACAAAATTACTCCCAAAACTATTTTAAATGCTGGCATGCGCTATACTCATTACCTGATGAAAGCAGATTTTGATACCACTTTATTCCCCTTTCCATTTGTACATGCAGAAAACAGCAACGGAGCAATGAATGGTAGTTTAGGACTAGTTCATAGCCCTGATAAAACCTGGCAATTATATATTAATGCAGCAACAGGTTTCCGTGCACCTAACATGGATGACATGGGTAAAGTTTTTGATTCTCAACCCGGAACAGTTGTAGTTGCTAATGCCAATCTTAAACCGGAATATGCCTATAATGCAGAAATAGGAACGGCTAAAACGTTTGGCAACTTTTTAAAAGTTGATTTTGCAGGATATTATACTTTACTTAAAAATGCTCTTGCACGCAGAAACTTTCAATACAATGGTAAAGACAGTATTGAATATGACGGCCAAATGAGCCAGGTACTTGCCATTCAAAACATCACAGGAGCCTATGTATATGGAGTTCAGGCAGGGGTAGATATTAGTTTTGGCAAAGGTTTTGGAATAGGCAGCAAAATCAGTTATCAGAGAGGGGAAGAGCAAAGTGAAGACAGTTTAATTTATTATCCAAAACCACATGTTGCTCCTTTGTTTGGAAGTACACATTTAACCTATGTGCGTAAAAAACTTAAACTTGATTTGTATGCCCAGTATAATCGAAAAATGGAATACAAGGATCTTCCTTTAGTGGATCGGACGGACAATGTGCCTTACGCTAAAGATATTAATGGACTTCCTTTTACTCCGGGCTGGTACACACTTAATTTCAAAGTCGCTTATTATATTAACCAATATATTGCACTAAATGTTGGAGTGGAAAACATAACAGATCAGCTGTATCGTCCTTATTCATCAGGGATCAGTGCGCCAGGAAGAAATATAATTGCCGCTGTCAGATATAAATTTTAGAATTGTTTTTCGGATCGTTTTGAAGGAAGCTAATCAATTTTGATTGGCTTCTTTTTTTACAGTTTAATAACCTCTCTTTAACATTGAGGTAATACTGCGGTTGTAATATTGTACTATATAAATTTAATAATGATAATGAACAATTTTTTTAAAAACAATGCGGTTATAGACGCAATAATCTATTTAAAAAGCGGAAAAAGAAAACATGGTGTATTGGTTGATAATAGCGCAGATAAAAATGATACTTTTCATTTTATTTCAAACACCAATTTTAATTTATTTCAGAAAACAAATAATCCTGACTTCATTGAAATAGTCTCGGGGAAGTTGATTGCAGCAATTGATATGAATCTAAAATAAATTTGGGTTTTACAAGTTTGTAATTCACCGCAAATGCCCACATCCCCCTGCCTCCTTCAAAGGGGGAATTGGATTCTGCAAACCTTAAAAATATGGTCATTTTAAATTGTCCTTTGTAAAGACATAGCCTCAAAAGACCTTTCACATTTATTGAATGCATGGCTGCCATTCAAAAAAATAATTGCCTATGAAAACCCACGCTGTTTCTTAACATTTTCATAGGCCTGCTGAACTTTTTGAAATTTTTCTTTGGCAGCTTTCTGGACTTCTTCACCAAGTGCGGCTACTTTATCAGGATGGAATTTCACAGCCATTTTACGGTAGGCTTTTTTCACCTCATCATCGGTGGCAGAAGATTCTATTTCCAGAATTTTGTAGTCGCTGTTTACATCCTTGAAATACATCGCTTTCAGAGAATTAAAATCGGCAGCATTAACACCCAGATAATTAGCAATAGTATGAATTGTTTGTATTTCCAATTCATGCACATGGCCATCAGCCTTTGAAATACCAAAGAGGTAATGAATGATTTGCAATCTTTCTGAATGAGGCATGTATTGCTTTATCTGAATACAAACCTGATGCAAAGGAATGTCCTGTTTCAGGATTTCTTTCAGCATCAATAACTGCTGTTGTGCGTGCTCTTCGCCGAATTGCTTTGCCAAAAACTTTTTTACATAGTCCAGCTCGCTGTTCAGTATTTTACCATCACTTTTCATCACTGCTGCCGACAAGACCAGTAAACTCGCAGCAAAATCACCCACATGGGGAGCTCCTCCTGATATACGATGAGTTTTACCATCCCCTTTAACAGTAACACTTGCCGCATCAAATGCTGAACCTAATGCGAACCCTAATACTCCTCCCAAAGGGCCTCCCAAAGCCCATCCTAATCCTCCACCAAGCCATTTACCAAATTGTATTTTTGCCATAAAAATTGATTTTTTGAGCTACAAAGGTAATCTTTTTCAATTCGACAATATTTGATTAGCAATAATTACAATTTTACAATTTTTCAGTAGGCAATTTTATCAACGAAACATTTGGCAGTCACGCAATTCTCGACTCCGCTCGAAATGCCAGAACCGTAGTGTGCGTGGTCATATTGAGCCTGTCGAAATATGTGCGATGGCTTCCCACACTCTTCGACAAGCTCAGAGTGACATCCGCACCACGACATTCTGCACCTTTGTTTGACTATGTGCAAAGTCAGTTCGAGCGAAGTCGAGAACCGTGAGTGAGGATGTTTCGTTAGAAAATACTCTTAAAAATGACATTGCCGCTCGGGATGACATTAATAAATATATCGTAATTTCGCAAACCATCAAATCTCAAAAAACATGAAACCTGATTTTTATACTAAAACTGTTTTAACAATAATTGCAGGGGCATTGGTAACACTTGCCATTCAAAATACCAAACTGGTAAATGATGCAAAAGCCGATAAAACCAATTTCAACAAATTTGCTTCTGTACCTATAAATAATGACGGCTCCATTAATGTAAAACTAATGAGCGACCAAATGGATGTAAATGTAAAAAGTATTGGTGGTAATAGTGTTTATGGTGCTTTGCCCATAAATTTAAAAGAAATAGGCGGAAGCAGTTTTTATGGCGCTTTACCCATTAATTTTAAAGAACTGAATGGAAGCGCCATCAGCTCAAACGGGCTACCTGTAAATGTTACCGCTGTGAATGGAACAAGCGTATATAATGCTATCCCTGTAAAGCAACAATAGCTTATCTGGAATCGCTCTAAATAAGAGTTTTTTTTTTACAAAATCTATTTGTGGAATCGAAAATTCTTTATAAGTTTGCATCCGTATTAATTAAAAATCTAACCCTAAAAACTATAAAAATGAAAAAAGGATTATTATTTGTTGCAGTAATTTCTGCATTTTCTTTTGCTTCTTGCAAAAAAGATCACGTTTGTACCTGTATTTCAGCACCGGGTGGAACCACTTCTGTTACAACTTATACTGCATCTAAAAAAGGAGATGCGCAAGCAGCTTGTTTGAGCACAAGTCAAGTTGACGCTTCCAGTAATACAACTTGGACTAATACCTGCACATTAAAGTAAATTTATTTTAAATTAATTTAAAACATTTAAAAAATGAAAAAAGTATTTTTATTTATTGCAGTTGTTTCCGCATTCTCTTTTGCTTCCTGCAAAAAAGATCGCGTTTGTACTTGTGTTGTAACTCCAGGTGGGTATACTCAAGTTACAACCTACACTGCCGCTAAAAAAGGTGATGCCATGTCACATTGCTTAAACCAAACATGGATTGACGATAGTAGTGGTTCAAATGTAACTTATACTGCCGCATGTACACTAAAATAGTCATTTGATTATTTATGAAAAAGCGTTCTTCGATGAAGAACGCTTTTTTTATTTTATACCAATTATATTAAATGCTTAAAAAAATCAGTTTGGGTTTACTGTGTGCTTTCATGGGCGCAGTATTTATTTTTTCGGGATACAGCAAGTTATATCCCATTGAACCCTTTGAATATACTTTCGTTGATTTAGGTTTCATTAATTGGCAGATTGCTCCATTTATAGCACGTTTTTTAATCGGGCTTGAATTTTTAATCGGTGCCCTTCTTATTCTCAATCTGAGTCTTCGTAAAATAGCATATAAATTAGGAAGTGCAGTCCTGTTACTGTTCTGTATTTACCTTATTCTATTAATTTTCTTTACCGGGAATAAAGGCAACTGCGGCTGTTTTGGTACTTCCATACAAATGACACCTTTGCAAGCATTGATAAAAAACATCATTATGCTTGCTGTATTTTTTGTGTTGAATCGATATTATGATGGTAAGTTTTCTAAAAGTCTTACAAAAGGGTTGATAATTGAAGTCGCTTTATTGATTCCATTTTTGCTTGTGATTTGGGGTTTATTTCTTCTATTCAATTGGCAACCACCTAATTCCCTAATTCCCATCTTTGCATTTAGTTTTATTTCACGTGCAATATTTTTAATTATTGTTATTCTTTTATATCTAAAAAGAAAGGATAAATCTAAATTAACAGAAGAAGTACTTGGGGACAAAAACATACCCCTGCAACACACTACCCAGCACACCCCCTCTCAAGAGGGGAATAAAAAAAATCGTTTACTGAATTACTTGATTTTATTTGTTTTTGTATTATCCTTTGCAATGCCTTTTATTCTGAATACTGTTGAGCTGAATTACTCCGAAGCTTATCTGAATAAACCGGAAGAAAATTTCAAAATTGAATTAGACTCATTATACAATCACGCTACTCTGAATGCCCCACCAAAAACACTTTCGGAAGGAAAACATATTATTGCATTCATGAGTTTGACTTGTCCGCATTGCAGGATAGCGGCGAATAAAATCAGGATAATCCACGAGCGGAATCCTTCCATTCCTTTTTATTTTGTCCTTAATGGAGATACTGAAAAATTAAAACCATTTTTCGAAAATACACATACCGAAAATATTCCGCATTGCATATTGCTGGGCAGAAGCTTTGTTTACCTGGCAGGCACCAATATGCCGGCTATTTATATGGTAAATAACAGCATTGTAGAACACCAGGTTAATTACATGGATTTGGATCAGGGGGAAGTGGAGAAGTGGTTACACCTCTCCCCTTAATCCCCTCTCCGAAGGAGAGGGGGCTAGGCGTAAAGGAAGGAAGGCCAATCCTGATGATTAATAATTTTCTAATTAGGATGTCATCCTGAAGAGCCTTTTGGCGATGAAGGATCTTGTTTATCATTAAGGGCAGTTCCAAAAATTCATTTTTTACCACAAGGGTCACAAAGATTTTTCACAAAGAACACGAGAAAAAAATAAAATATGCAATGGTGAGCTTTGTGCTTGCCTTGTGTTCTTTGTGGTTGTGGTTTTATTCATTTTTGAAACTGCCCTTAAGAAGATTCTTCATCCTTCCAAAAAAATGGAAGGATTCTGAATGACAAGAATATCAATCATTAACATATATTGATAACTCTTCCCGACTCAAAACATTCTCTGTAAACAATTTCAATTTATTGTTTTTGTCATAGACATGGGTTGAAGGGATATAGTTTGCTTTGTAATACGTGTAATATAATTTTTCTTTATCCTGAAGAAATTTTACTCTTTGAATATTTTCTAATTTATGTGTTACTGCAAAGTTCCTGATACTGGCAGTATCTTTTTCCCGGGTTAAAAAAATAAAATCAACGGATGGGAAATCATGTATGTTTTTCGAAATCATATCTGCCTCCTCTGCGCAGTATGGACAGCTTGTTTTAAAATAAATCAAAACCGTTGTATTTTTCTTGTTGAGGCTGTCTGGGCAAAATAACGCTCCTGAAGGAGAATAAAACCTGAATGAGGGCATTGTCCCGGCTGAATCGCAATAGCTCAGCTTACTGCCCTGACTGAATGCACTATTGTATAAGAAGAACATAATAATTACTAAATATATTGTGAGAAATAGTGGTTTCATGGCTTTAATTTTTAAATGATGATTAATTTTTGATTACCATGAAAACCAGATTTACTTATAACATTCACAATATAAATACCTTTTGGCAGATCGCTCACATCCATTTCATGAAATGATTCATCCGTGCGGATGCTATAATGTATTTTCCAAAATACATCAAGAATGGAAATTTGCTTTTCTCCAATCTCCTCCGAGAGTTTTATACTTACGATATTGGATGTGGGGTTAGGGCTTAAATAAAGAGTGCATACCTTATCTTTTGATTTTGAATTCAGGGAGATACCCGGTTGTTGAAACCCTTGTCTCAGCAATGTTCTACCTTCTGAAAGGACAGTGGTAGCAGAAGACTGCCCAATAGTCTGGCGGTATAATACCCCATTTTCCGAAACTCCATTTCCGAAACAACTAAGTGCAGAGCGAATACTCTTTTGAGCAAAACAATTTGTTATTACAGAGAAAGCGATGACGAAATAAAAAATAATTGTTTTCATAATTTTAAAAACCTAATTGATAATTATTTAAGATATTTTGATCGGTTTTGGTATTTGCATTTTCAATTAATAATGACATTTTCTGTCCTGCGTTTTTTTCTGCCATCGGGATTATCAGTCTCATCTGAATTTATATTCGCAGCAAATGGCTCTGTATCTGGCATATATATATATATATGTTAATGAGAATATGAAAAAGAAAAAATGTTTGGTATCTACTATACTATAGAAAGATGAATGCAAACGGAAATATTTAATAGCATTTGTATCAATTACATTTGCTAATTTATCTTTTGACCTGCCAAAAACTTTACGGTACAAAAGTATTTTGATCATGAAAGGACTTCTATGATATTGAACAAAGCAGAAAATGATTTCAAACAAGAAAATAAATACTGCGAAGTAAACGACCGCGCTACAAGTCAATCTCTGAAATGGTTTCACAGAAACAAAATCAACTAATCTCAATAAAAATAAAACTAAACGGCAATGACGATAACATTGAAATTTTGTAGAAACTGAAAGCCTTGCACTGAAAGTGCATAGTTTTGAACTAACGTGTTTATTTCCCTAAACCTAAGTTACTTTGGTATAGTTTAATTACTGCTCCGTTAGAATAAACTTGTATTGAGTCATTTACAACCGACTTATTGTCGTAGGCATTTTTCACATCAATAGTGCTGACCATTGCATTTGATTTTTCTAATGTTTTAATATATATAGCCAGTATTATTACCTCTTTATCTGTGTAATTACCACTATGATTATTCAGAAGTTGATCTATTACCTTTTTTTCTGTAGCATAGGGTTCCGAGATGTTAATTGCTGAATTTTTATTTTCCAACTCCTTGATGTAATTTGATATTTTTTTTCATTATTGTCCGCTAAAGATAGTTTTTTATATACTATCCTTTGCAGCCCTC
>JAVHPR010000313.1:0-10861 GCA_036170695.1 Bacteroidia bacterium | reverse complement strand
GGTGGGTAAATATTCACGGGCATTGTCATCCATATTTAACAAAAAAAATTTCGGATCAATTGCAAACCCTTGAACATACTTTGTTTTCAGGATTTACACATGAACCAGCCGTTCAACTGGCTGAACGACTATTGGAGCGCTTGCCGATTAATCAATCAAAAATATTTTTTTCTGATAATGGTTCCACTTCTGTTGAAGTGGCCTTAAAAATGGCTTTCCAATACTGGAGTAATCAATCCATTTGTAAAAAAAAGGTAATTGCCTTTGAAAATGCATATCACGGCGATACTTTCGGTGGTATGTCGGTGGGTGCGCGTAATGCATTTAATCTGCCATTTTCTCAATTATTGTTTGATGTAATTCACATTCCGGTTCCGGTTCTTGGAAAAGAACAATCAACTTTCGATGCATTAGAAAATGCTTTGAAACAAGAGGGCATCGCGTCCTTTATTTTTGAACCCTTGATACAAGGTGCAGGAGGGATGGTTATGTATTCCCCAATTGTTTTGGATGAATTGCTCAAACAATGCAAAGTAAAGAATGTGATTACTATTGCTGATGAAGTAATGACGGGCTTTGGGCGGACAGGTAAATTTTTCGCAAGTGATCATTTGGAGCAAAAGCCTGATATAATTTGTATGAGTAAAGGCATTACCGGTGGTGTAATGCCTCTTGGAGCAACGGCTTGCACACAATTTATTTACGATGCTTTTTTGAGTGATGATAAAATGAAAACTTTTTTTCATGGACACTCATACACTGCCAACCCTACGGCGTGTTCTGCAGCACTTGCAAGTCTGGATTTGTTTGATAATCCTGATGCATTTGAAAACATCAAGCGAATTGAGGAACAGCATCATTTATTTCTTGAAAAAATAAAATCGCATAAAGCCTTAATTGAAGTAAGGCAGCTGGGGACAATTATAGCATTTGAAATAAAAACAGCTGAACAAACCAATTACTTAAATTCATTGGCGGAACATATTTCTGGTTTTTTTATCTCACGCGGAATTATCCTGCGTCCATTGGGAAATGTAATGTATATATTGCCTCCGTATTGTATTAGTAATGAAGACTTGGAATTTATTTATAATGCAATTGAAGAATTTTTGAATAGCCTTTAATAGCGTTATGTAAAATGTAGTCGTCACTGCTCAACCAAATCTTTTTCCACCACTAGATTCTCAATAATAAAATCCTGACGTTCCTGTGTGTTTTTCCCCATGTAATAACTTAGCATATCTAAAATGGTTCTGTCTTTACCAATAATAACAGGGTCTTTACGAATATCTTTGCCAATAAATAATTTAAATTCATCAGGGGAAATTTCACCCAGGCCTTTAAATCGGGTAATTTCCGGCTTTGCACCTAATTTTGATATGGCTGCTCTGCGTTCTAATTCGCTGTAACAATAAATAGTTTCCTTTTTATTACGAACCCTGAAAAGTGGAGTCTGTAAAATATATACGTGACCATTTTTTACTAAATCCGGGAAGAATTGCAGGAAAAAAGTCATTAACAATAATCGTATGTGCATACCATCCACATCGGCATCTGTAGCTACTACAATATTGTTATAACGCAGGTTCTCTATTCCATCTTCAATATTTAATGCAGCTTGCAAAAGATTGAATTCTTCATTTTCATAAACAATTTTCTTCGTTAAACCGAAAGCATTTAATGGTTTCCCCTTCAAACTAAATACAGCCTGAGTATTCACGTCACGGGTTTTGGTGATAGAACCACTTGCCGAATCTCCCTCACAAATAAATAAGGTAGTGTCTAATTTCCGTTCATCATTTGAAGTTTTATGAATACGGCAATCACGCAATTTCTTATTGTGCAAATTTGATTTTTTAGCCCTGTCCCGTGCAAGCTTTTGAATGCCTTGCAAATCCTTGCGTTCACGCTCATTCTGAATAATTTTAGCGAGAATAGCCTGTGCTGTTTCAGTGTTTTTATGAAGGAAATTATTTAATTCAGTTTTTAAAAAATCTCCAACAAAGGATTTAACTGATGCGCCTTTCGGACTAATTTCCTGAGAGCCTAACTTGGTTTTTGTCTGTGATTCAAAAATAGGCTCTTGAACTTTTATACTTAATGCAGCAATAATAGAGGTACGAACATCAACAGCTTCAAAATCTTTTTTGAAAAATTCACGAATTGTTTTTACAACAGCTTCACGGAAAGCCCCCTGATGTGTACCGCCCTGAGTGGTATGTTGACCGTTTACGAAAGAATAATATTCTTCACCATACTGCTGATTACTATGAGTTATTGCAACTTCAATATCATACCCGTTCAAATGAATAATAGGATATAAGATAGAACCAGAAATATTTTGTTGCAACAAATCCAACAAACCATTTTCGGAATGAAACTTTTGCCCGTTGTAATTAATAGTCAGTCCCTTGTTTAGATAGGCATAATTCCAAAGCATTTTTTCAACATAATCATTGATGAAATGGAAATTGCCAAATATTTTTTCATCGGGAATAAAAGTTACGAGTGTTCCTTTACGGGCATCTGAAGGAGCAATTTTTTCTTCCTTGGTAATATTTCCTTCTGAAAATACGGCTTCTTTTGTCTGATCATCGCGATAAGATTGTATCTTAAAGAAACTAGATAATGCATTTACCGCTTTTGTTCCAACACCATTCAGTCCTACAGATTTTTTAAACGCTTCCGAATCATATTTTGCACCTGTATTAATTTTGGACACAACATCAACTACCTTACCCAATGGGATTCCACGACCATAATCTCTTACACGAACCGTTTTTTCCTTAATGGTAATATCGATGTTCCGCCCATTGCCCATTACAAATTCATCAATGCAATTATCAATGGTCTCTTTCAGAAGAATATAAATTCCATCATCAGGAGAGGAACCATCACCCAGCTTACCAATATACATACCCGGTCGCAAACGGATATGCTCATTCCACTCCAACGTACGGATACTGTCCTCGTTATATTTAACTTCTTTTTCTGCCATTATTATTTAAATCATTTCTTATTCTTATTGTTCTCTTTTTCTTTTTCCAGAGCATCAATAAAATTACCTAATTGCTCCACATCAATTCTTTTGGCTTTTATAATTTTATTTTCATCTAATAAATATACAACAGGGGTGCTGTAAATGTCATATATTTTTTTAGTAACGGCTCTTTTATACTGGTCGGGCTCATGAACATTAATCCATTTTAATTTATTTTCACGGATAAATTTTTTCCACTCGTCCGGCTTATCTTCAGTTTCAATAGCATATACTTCAACTCCTTTTGCCTTTATGGTTTTGTAGAGTTCTGCAAGTTTTGGCACCTCTTTTTTGCAATGCCCGCAGCCATGATCCCAAAATATGAGTATGGTATATTTTGCTTTCACATCGTAAAGAGAAACAGATTTACCTAAAGAATCAATCATATTTATTGGGGGCGCTTTTTTTCCTAATAACAGCGGTTTTAATGTATAGGCGCGATTTGAGATCTTATATAACTGAGTTGAATCAACCCAAAATGCTTGTTTCGAAACGTAATATTTTTCGACCATGTGTACAAATACGGCATCCATTCCCATTATGTTGGAACTTTCATAATTATAGGTTAACCAATAAATTATATACTTAAACATTTCCTGATTTACTTTTGCTTTTGCTGCCAGGTAATCAACAGCAACATTAATAGAATCAGGCATTTGAGCTGTTAGTTTATCCATATACTGTTTGATTTTAGTATGGAAAATGGGTGTTCGTAACAACCTGTCATCACTAAAATCAATATTATCGAAGAAATGTGCTTTGTAATATCGGTAAGCAAAAGTGCTGTCTTTTCTACCGTTAGCCAATATTGGCGCCTCCGGAACATTAATCTCTTCCATTGCGGTAAAAAGTTTAGCAACAAATGTTGTGGGATTCGCCTTGATAAAGTCGAGTTTATAATTTACAACTTCCTTATCAATTATTGACATTTGATCAATAAGTAATTTTGTTGAGTCTTTGTTTGTTTTTGTAGTTTTGGTGTAAAGTGCACGTAAGGGCTCTATTTGCATTTGTTTAGCCGACATAAATGTTTGATAGTCGTAAAAGAATTTGTTCTCTATTGATCCTTTTACTTTCATATATTTAATATAATCAAGAGTATCTGTTTCCAAAGAAAAATTTTGTTCCGCATCCATCACAAAATCAAAATATTTTTTGTTGGGTGGAACAAACAAATAAATTCCCTGAGGATACTTTTCAGTGCCTTTAAAAACAACTTCGCCTTTGGCATTTACTTTTGCTGAGTCTTTAATATATTGCTTATCCCCATAATAATTTGCCAATAAGCAAGTGGAACCTTCTTTTAAACCTTTGGCAGTGATCTTAATATTGTACCCATCGGGGTTACCAGCGATAATTGGAGTTGTGGCAAGGACAGTTAAAATAGTAACTGTTTTGGCAAAAAATGAATTCATAACAAATAATTTTTAATGGTTAGTTGGTTGTGATAAATTTACTTTTGTTGATTTTTTTGTTGATTTATAAATTTCATATTTGGTGTTACAATATTAGCTATTTTTTTGCGATTTTTTGGTTACAAATTGAGGTTCAATTATGTGAAAAGAATTGTACAAATATTCTTATATTGAAAATCAGTAACTTACGAAATGTTAAAAAATATTAAATCTGTTTTTTTACTAAAAGAATTCTAATTTTTGAAAAAGTTTTTAATCTCTGTGAAGAGCTAATAGCAGTACTATTGCGAAACGAGGATAGAAATAAATGTTGTGTAGGTTCTGGGTGACAACACACAATTAATCAAGTTCAGTATGATCTCGCAAGCAAATATGCTGAGGAAATTAGCATTTTTTAATTTTAATTCAGAAAAAAATTGACTAAATTTGCCACCTTACATTGATGAGAAATATAAAATATAATTTATTCTAAAAAAATCGAAAACGTATGAAAAGAATTTACACTTTATTGGCGGGCTTTATTTTGTTTGCTTCATTTACTTCAAGAGGGCAGGATACATTGCTTTATCAAAGTTTTAATTACCAAAGTTTTTATGATAATTTAATTGTAGATGTGGTACCACCTATTGGGGTTGCAGCTGACACATTATGGTATAGCTGGGACGGTGATGGATTTGCTGATGGTTCAGGAGGATCACGTGAAGGCGGATGGTTTGCTGTTATGCCGTTTGCTGATATTGATACAACAAATAACGTTGCGATAGCTGCAAATTCATGGTTTTCACCTGCCGGAGTTGCCAACAACTGGCTAATTACACCCAATGTTCAATTGGGAACGCATGATACTTTATTTTGGAAATCGGCACCATTGCAAACTCCGCGTTATCTTGACGGATACGAAGTGCTTCTTTCTACAACTACCAATAGTGATCTTGCATTTACTACAATACTATTTACTGCAGCCGAAATGACACAAATATCAACTGTCCCTGGCGATTCAGCAATATTTGCTAATCATACATTTTCTACTCCTGGTTTCATACATGGTTTAGATAGTACTTATATCGAAGGAAAACCAAATCGGCCATCAGCTGCATTTTCTGGTCAGCTTCGTCCATTTTCTTTTGCATTAGATGCGTATGCTAATCAAAATATATTTATCGCATTCCATCATAATTCTGATGATGATAATATTATTTCAATAGATGATGTGATGATTCGTGGTAATATAAACCCTAATGCCGGTGTTAAAGAAAATAAATTTGATTTGAATTTGAATGTATTTCCAAACCCTGTAAATAATAAAAATATTGCTCAGTTAAATTTTGAATTACCTGCTGAATCTGTGATAACAATCTCTGTAAATGATGTAACCGGAAAATTGGTTTATTCCGAAAACAAGGGTTCATTAGCTCAAGGTCGTCATTTTGCAACAGTTAATACTGGTGCCTTATCCAAAGGTTTTTACACAATTGCTGTTCAAACTGTAAATGGTAAGAGTACTGCTAAACTAATTGTTCAATAAAAAAGAAGCCCCTCCCGCCTCCCCAAGGGGGAGGAGATGCTCCCCCAAAAACTCAATATTTGCTTGTGTGATGGAACTCCTCCCCTTCGGGGAGGTCGGGAGGGGCTTTATTCCTTAAACTCCGAAATAAAGTGGAATCGGATATCAGGATTTTTTTCTTGTGCCATTTGCAGTGCCCACGGGGATTCTGCTAAAAATACCGGGCGGCCTTCCTTATCAGAAGCAATATGATGAAGTTTTTCAAAGATAAACTCTTCCAGCTTTTTCTTATTCTTACTACTTATCCAGCAAGCCTTAAAAAGAGCGATATGCTCAAAATTACAGGATGCCGAATATTCGCTTTTTAAGCGGTGTTGAATTACTTCAAACTGTAGAGCACCAACTGTCCCCAGCACTTTACGATTATCGGTCCTTTTGGTGAATAATTGCGCAACACCTTCATCAGTCAATTGTTCAAGACCTTTGTTCAGTTGTTTTGTTTTTAAAGGATCTGCATTAACAACATATTTGAATAATTCGGGTGAGAATTGCGGAATGCCTTTAAAATTCATCTTTTCTCCTTCGGTCATCGTATCACCAATTTTGAAAATGCCCGAATCGTATAAGCCAATGATATCTCCGGGATATGCCTCATCCACCACATTTTTTTCCTGAGCCATAAAAGCGGTAGGATTTGAGAATTTCAGCGTACGGTTTTCACGTACGTGATAATAATTTTTATTACGTTCAAATTTTCCGGAACAAATTCGTAGGAAAGCAACTCTGTCGCGATGTTTAGGGTCTAAATTAGCATGTATCTTAAATACGAATCCGCTGAAGTTTTTATCATCAGGGTGAACAACTTTCAGATCAGTTTCTCGTGAACGCGGTGTAGGGGCTATTTTAATGAATCCATCCAATAATTCCCGTACTCCAAAATTATTTACTGCACTGCCAAAAAATACAGGAGAAACCATCGCTTCCAGGTATTCTTCAACCTCGAATTTAGGGTAAACACCTTCAATCAATTCAACATCATGACGTAAGGTATTGGCATAATCTTCACCGATAATTTCATCAATGGCTCCATCATTTAAATCTTTTATCTCAATTGAATTGGCAATAGTTTGTTTTTCACCCTGATTAAATAGAATTAAACTTTTTTCATATAAATTATAAACCCCTTTAAATGTTTTTCCGATACTGATAGGCCATGTTAAAGGTCGAAGGTCAATTCGCAATTCTTTTTCGATTTCATCCAATAAATCAAATGGATTTTTACCTTCACGATCCATTTTGTTGATAAATACAATAACCGGAGTACTGCGCATACGGCATACTTCAAGCAATTTTCTAGTCTGAGGTTCAACACCTTTGGCGCAGTCAATTACCATTATTACGCTATCAACAGCGGTGAGTGTTCGGTACGTATCTTCTGCAAAATCTTCGTGACCGGGAGTATCCAATAAATTTATTTTAACTCCGTTATATTCAAAACCCATAACCGATGTAGCTACCGAAATACCACGCTGACGCTCAATTTCCATAAAGTCGGAGGTAGCGTGTTTTTTTATTTTGTTCGATTTTACAGCTCCGGCTTTCTGGATTGCCCCCCCAAATAGTAGTAACTTTTCAGTTAAGGTAGTTTTTCCTGCATCGGGATGAGAAATAATGCCAAAGGTTCTTCGTTTTTCTATTTCTTCTTTTAAAGTCATGAATTTTTTTTAGAACTCCTCTCTATTGGAGAGGGGCAGG
Source organism: Bacteroidia bacterium (assembly GCA_036170695.1). GTDB lineage: Bacteria > Bacteroidota > Bacteroidia > 2-12-FULL-35-15 > 2-12-FULL-35-15 > 2-12-FULL-35-15. The sequence goes on along the minus strand of JAVHPR010000313.1, from coordinate 3,147 downwards.
GGTGAGGTCGAAATAAAAAACCCCAAACCTTCCCGAAAAGGGAAAGGGAGGGGTTTTTTAAGAATATAATAAAGGTCTTATTGTTTTTTCTCAGCAATACGAGCCGCTTTACCTGTTAATCCACGTAAGTAGAATACACGTGCTCTGCGAACAACACCCACTTTGTTTATTTCCACTTTATCGATGAAGGGTGAAAATAAAGGGAATATACGTTCCACACCAACGGAATTACTCATTTTACGAACTGTGAAAGTTTCAGTTGCGCCTGCGCCTTTACGCTGAATAACAACGCCCTGGTATTGCTGAACGCGTTCTTTTTCGCCTTCTCTAATTTTATAATGAACTGTAACAGTATCCCCGGCTTTGAAATTTGGGTGATTTGCTTTTACTGATAACTGCTCTTCTACGAATTTTATTAAATTGCTCATAACTTTGTTTTATACTAATTAAAATCAAATCCTTTCTGAAAAAGGAGTGCAAATGTAGCTTATTTTTTTTGATTGGAAAAATAATCTGTAGAAATATTTTTTTTATCTCTTTTTTTAAGTTTCAAAGCGATATGTCAATACGGTGTATTTATTTGTAATTGAGGGGTGTTTTTGAAGAACTTTGCCCTTTGTATCATAGAATTTGTTATATATTTGCATAATAAAAATAAGAACTATGAAACACCTTTATCTGACATGCATCATTGTACTGTGTATCCTTTTAGCTTTTCCGGCGTATTCACAGAAAACAGGAGAAAACTACTATAAAAAGGGAACCGCAAAGTCTCTGGCTGGCTTTTATAAGGATGCAGTACTCGATTTTGATAAAGCAATAAAAATAAGTGGCGATGATGCCAGCTATTTTTTTGCCCGGGCAGCTGCAAAAAGTGAATTGGAAGATTATGAGGGAGCTATTAAGGACTACACTTCTGCCATTGACTTAAAAGCCGATTATTTTGAAGCCTATTTTTTCAGAGGGTACATTAAAGATGTTCAGGAAAAATATGAGGAAGCTATTAAAGATTATGACAAAGCCCTTAAGATAAATCCTGATTACCTTCAGGCATACCATAATCGTGGCACTGCAAAAGATAAAATGGGTGATTTTTCCGGCGCTATGGAAGACTATAGTAAGGCAATACTTTCAAATCCTGATTATTTTACTTATTTGCACAGGGGAAATGCTGAATATCAACTCAAGGATTATGCAGGTGCCATTCGTGATTTTGATAAAGCAATTGAAGTAAATGCGCTTGATGTGGAAGTATATTATTTGCGGGGCAAAGCCAAAAGTGAAATTAAGGATTATACCGGTGCAGTAAAAGATTTTGAAAAGGCAATTGAGTTTACACCTGATGATGCTAAACTTTATAATGAAAAAGCGAAAGCTGAAATAGGTATGAATGATTTAAAAGCCGCTTTTCACGATCTTAATTTTGCGATTGAATTGAAATGGGATTATGCCGAATCCTATTTTAACAGAGGTTTTGCCAGAAACGAACTGGAAGATTATTCATTGGCATTGAATGATTTTAATAAGGCAATAGAATTAAATCCCAATTATTTTGAAGCCTACAATTTAAGGGGGGAAATGAAAAGCAAATTGAATGATTTTAAGGGAGATATTGTGGATTTTAATAAAGCGATTGAGTTAAATCCAAAATATGCGGAAGCCTATTATAACAGGGGAATCTCTAAAACCAGAGGAGGCGATAAAGCTGGGGCTTGTTTAGATTTTGATAAATCACTAAGTCTGGATTTTTCTAAAGCCGAAGATATTATCAGACAGTATTGTAAATAAACACCTCTCTCTTCATCTCTCTCCAAGGGAGAGAGGCAATTGTTGAGTTTTTTCTAACTGTATTCTATTCTATTCTATTCTATTCTATTCTATTCTATTCCTTTCTCCTCTTTTCGTATGCTCCCACTCTTGATGAGTGAATTCAGGGGAGAGGCATCTATCACTTTAACAAATCAGGTCTCTTTTTTTGTGTTCGTGCTATGCTTTGTTCATGCCTCCATTCTTCAATATTTTTATTATGTCCTGATAATAAAATATCGGGTACTTTCCAGCCATTATATTCAGCCGGGCGTGTGTAAACAGGTGGGGCCAATAAATCATCCTGAAAAGAATCAGTTAATGCTGATGTTTCATCGGAAATAGCACCCGGAATAATTCGTACTATACTATCGCAAATCACTGCGGCAGCCAATTCTCCTCCTGAAAGTACATAATCACCTATAGATATTTCTTTAGTGATTAAATGTTCACGTACACGCTCATCCACTCCTTTGTAATGTCCGCAAAGTATAATGATGTTATTGAATGTAGATAAATGATTCGCCATTTTTTGATTCAATGCTTCGCCATCGGGACTAGTATAAATTACTTCATCATATTTACGTTCCGCTTTTAAGGAATTGATGCAATTAGCAATAGGTTCAATACTCATCACCATTCCTGCGCCACCACCAAATGCATAATCGTCCACACTTTTTTGTTTATGTGTTGAATAATCGCGGAGATTAATTAAATTAATTTCTACTAAACCCTTTTCAACAGCTCGTTTTATTATACTATGCTGAAAAGGACTTTCTAATAATTGTGGTAAAACTGTTATAATATCTATACGCATAATTTAGGAGGGGCATTTTAGTTTCAGTTTCATTTTCTGATAATCAATTACTGCATTATATTTCAAAAGAATATCACTTCCCAAAATACCATCTACCTGAGGTAATCCAACTTGAAGGTAGGATTTGTTGACATGCGACAAATCTAACAAAACTGTTTGATAATCAATAATTTCAATTTCTCCAATTTTTATTTTTTTTATTGTAGTGAAATGACTTTTCATGGTGTTTGTACCTAATCCGCTGGAGAGGTTATCGTGTTCAGCAAATTTTTTATTGATAACATATTTCAAAATACGTTTTTTATCAAATACTGTTTTTGAAGCCCCTGTATCAATAATTACATTTGCCACTTTACGATTAATATATATTTTCAGCATCAGGTGAAACCCTTCACCGCCAATAGAAAGAACTTTAAAAGGGATAGTAGATGTCATATTTTTAAAAAATTGGAAGAAAGAAATTCAGACATTATTTAACTAAAGTTTCGGTGCAAATTAATAATCCACTATAACGCTGTCCCTAT
>JAVHPR010000312.1:0-2108 GCA_036170695.1 Bacteroidia bacterium | reverse complement strand
AGATAATTTTATTTTTTCTATGTGCGCTCTAAACGTATATACCTATATTTTTAATCCCTTTTCTCAAGGAGGGGTGGTCATCTACAACCATTATTTTTAATGACATATTTCAAAATTTTTAATGCATTAGAGCCTGTTTAAATTTTTCATAAATAGATTGTTATAGCTACCTCACATTCTCGACTCCGCTCGAACAATGTCGTTTAGTTAAGGAAAAAACATCAGCCCACAGTCTTCGACAAGCTCTGACTGACCGCGCGTGGGTCATATTGAGCCTGTCGAAATATGTGCGATGGCATCTTAACTAAACGGCATTGTCCGCTCGAATTGACATGCGCACGGGGTTATTTCGAACACGGCTAATGTCCCATGGACATTAGAGCGGGTTGGTGTGCATGCGAGAAACGTGCGAAGGCGTATTTGTATATAATTTATTAAATTAAAACAGGCTCTTAATTAATAAAATTCCTGAACAAATTCATTTTCAATTGATGGGTACTGTTAATACTATTGTTGTTCCTTTTTCCTCTTCTGAAATGATTTCAATTGTACCATCAATTATTTTTGTTCTCTCTTTCATTCCTTGCAACCCAAACGACTTATTTTGTTTCACTTTTTCCAAATCAAAACCTTTTCCATTGTCTTTTATTATCATTATCAAATTGCCATCTGCTTGTTTGAGCCCGATGTTTATTTCTGATGCCTCGGCATACTTATAGCAGTTGTTAATAGATTCCTGGAATATTCTGAAAACATGAATGGCGAAACCCTGTTTTAGGATTGGTTCCGCATTATCAAAGTGTAGTGTACATTTAAGTCCGGTTTTGAAAGAAAAATCTTTGGCTTTCCATTCAATAGTGTCAAATAAGCCAAGATTATCCAGAGTAGGAGGCCTGAGCTCGGAATGTAATTTACGAACTGCATTTATTGTAATACCAATCTGGTCAACCATTTCGGTTGTCATTTCTTTGAGCATCTCATCATTTGCAGCTTTTTTATTAATCCTTTCCGCTTCCATTTTGATGTAGGCGAGCTGCTGACCGAGTTCATCATGAATTTCCCTGGCAATCATTGTGCGTTCCTCTTCACGAACAGTTTGCATGTGCGAAGCGTGTTCCTGCAATTGTTTATTCATGAGCAGAATTTCTTTTTCAGATTTTTTTCTATCCGAAATGTCCCGTATGGCAACACTATAGTAGGTTACATTATCATTTATCCAAAAACTTGGTGAAATCTCCAGGGGGAGTTCTGTATCGTCTTTTCTTATCCCTGTTAATTCGATTGATTTATCATTGGTAATCGACTGCCATTTTGAAATATGTTGTATTATCCTTTGGCGATCTGTTTTGCTGTGCTTCGGCAAAATTAAAGACAAGGGTTTACCTAAAATTTCATCTTCCCGATATCCGAAAATTTTTTCTGAAATAATATTCCAAAAGATGATGTTTCCATTATCATCTGTCAGAATAATGGATTCATTAGCATGTTGCAGCATTGATTTCAAATTATTTTCTGAGGCAGTTAATTTAAAAAGTAGCTGTTTGGATTCTGTAATATCATTCAGCCCTATAGAAATACCAATAACAGAATTTTGATCGTCCATCACCGGCTTTCCGCTAATGCTTATCCATAAAACGCCCTTTTCTGTTGTAGAACAATTCAACTCCATATAAATTGATTCACCATTCATGACTTTATTAAACTCATCGGAATAATTCAGATAGGTATCAGGAGGAAAAAGGCTTGCCATACCGGTATTTATCTGAAGTGAATTGCCAGTAGACAACTTTACAAGTTCGCTGCCTTTGTTATTGAATGAAATAATATTAAAATCTGAATCTAATAAAATATAGCCTGTTACAGTATTGTCAAAAACTGCTTTAAGTTTAAGCTCAGATTCTTTCTGTTTTGTTTCAGATTTCGAAAGAAAATATTCCAAAATCCACAAACTTGCGAACACCAATACTACTTGAATGAATACTATAATAGCCGTTGCAGCATTATGCTCAAAAAAAAACATTTTCGACCAAAAGAAATTGTAAGCAGGTAGGGATAATAAATATAATTGCTTATCTGCTTTAGACATGTAAAAAAATAGTATCTTAGCT
>JAVHPR010000311.1:0-2112 GCA_036170695.1 Bacteroidia bacterium | reverse complement strand
AGGAGCTAAGATACTATTTTTTTACATGTCTAAAGCAGATAAGCAATTTTATTAATTTGATAATAGAAAAGCATACTATCAAATTTGCGCATTTTAAATTGGTTTGGTAGCGTATGTTACCCGTTTATCACCAAGCTTTAGTATTACGGTATTTTTGCCGGGATATTTCAGTTTCAAAACATTAAATTTAAGTTCCCGTGTCACCAGAGTTCGGCAAGGCTCTCCCTTCATAGTATGTCTTAAACAAAGCGATAATTGAGGAGGCAAGGATTTTGCATACATTCCATTTGAATATAATTCAAATGAATTTTCTTTGCAGCAACCGGCATAACTAACAAAAACTGATAAAATATCAGCATTTATTTTTGCGCTGTCAATAGTGTAAGCTGTACCGATATTTGTCATGTCCGTTTCAGGATCGATTATCGCATCCTTAATTACATCCTTTACGGGAGTAGTGTTTTTGCTTTCAGATACTGCATTTGAGGTGCCGGATGTTTTTGTGATTCCACTTTTATGACATGCCACAAATAATGTAACAGTAAGTATAATTACAATAATAAAATTATTCTTCATGATGATATATTTCTTCAAATATCGTTTTTAGATTTAAAAAAAACAAGTTTTAGAATGCTTAATTTATTAACGATTTTTCATGGAAAGATTAATATTTTTGGGCGAAACGGGGTTTTACAAAAGTAAATTTGGCTTTTCGCCCCATCAATGGTCAAAAAATTGGTATGAACTTATTGGTCGCAGAAAAGGAGTATTCCGGTAATTATCAGAATCAACTCAAAAGAAGTTCTAAATATTTTTTCCAGATTGTTCAAAATAAAATTGAAAGCCAGCGTCTTCATGGCTTTGCAGTTAAAACTTTAATATTGACTAAGATCAAACATTTTTGAATATGGGTAATACGCATTAAAATAGCCATAGCCATTTTGCACATTGGTCGGAAAATGAATAGGTTCAGCTTCGAGTGAATTTAATATGTTTCCTGTACGTTTAAAAGCTGTAAGAAATTCGTAATACCCTTTACTGATATTTGCAACCTCAACAACTACAATATCCGTGGGACTTAAAGGCAATACGGATTCTTTTGTCAAACTATTATTCGTGAAGGATGCATCATCTAACAGATCGAAAGTCGATAAAACTTTATTAGATCCCATACTAAAATATGAACTAATATCCAGACTTGCCCCAACAGAAGACTGTTTAAGAATATAATTTACTACGTAAAAGTTTTCCTCATTCGGATTATCATTTAAAACATATTTTATTATAACTGCTGTGTCTGTTGCATTTTTTATAATAACAGGATAAACAGTATCAAACTGAACTTGTGGAAGCATCGTAGTTACTGCCGAAACCTGCTGCCCGGTTGACGGTTCTGTTACATTTAGAGTATAAGTATTATAATTGGTAAGCAAGGTATTTGTACTTGTGTAGATTCCGGGTGTCAACATTCCTAAGGTGTCAATCTGGTTGTTATAGGAAACAGTAACCAAGGCATTTGAAACTAAAAACTTATTAAGGTCAGTAGGATCTACGGTTACCCCTGTAGTTATGGGGTCTAAAGGACTATAAGATTTTGTCAGAGATACAAACATATAACTTAATGGAATTATTTTGGAGGAAACCGCAATACGTGATTCTGCAGGTTTTACGTCAATATCAATCCCTTCAGGAATACATCCGCTCATGAAAAATAGTGTCAACGCGATACTGAAAATTATTTTTTTTTCCATTTTATTGTTTTTAATTTCAATTATTGTAATAATATTTTTATTTATTTTTTTACACCTTGCTCCTCTCCTTCCATGTCGTTCAGTTAATGAAGAAAAATCAGCCCACAGTCTTCGACAAGCTCTGACTGACCGTGCGCTGGTCATATAGAGCCTGTCGAAATATGTGCGATGGCTTCTAACTATACGAGCCAGCGTGTGTCTACTGATGCGGCTTTTTTAAAATTTAAAACTATATGCTAAAAACGGTATGCAACCAAATAATCCCTTAGCCACATATTTTGAACTGCCATCGCCATTTCCAACTATCTGAACACGATAAGGCTGAGCACGATTATAAAAATTATAAGCTCCAAAAGACCAT
>JAVHPR010000310.1:0-10934 GCA_036170695.1 Bacteroidia bacterium | reverse complement strand
GCAAAGATAATTTTATTTTTTCTATGTGCGCTCTAAACGTATATACCTATTAATTATTTTCGTATTTGTGAAAACATCAAAGAACTTACAGATGCTAAGTGTGTAATATTTAATGCATACATAACTGAAAAAAACGTTACGAAAATAATGGGTTTCGCCGGCCTTTCCAGCCATATTGAAAAAGCTTCAGAATTGTTTGGTTTTGAAATACTTAACAAAGAGTGGGAGATGGATAAGACGACCTACAGTGCAATTAAACCTAATAAATTAACCAATCTTGGTTCTTTAAAAGATGTTTCACCCAAACATATACCCGAAAAAATAGCCAAAGGAATTAAATCGGTTTTTAATGTTGGCAACATATACAGTATTGGGGTTTTGCGTGACGGCCTTCCTTTTGGTAACATTATGCTTGTGACTGATAAAGAAGGAAGGATCGGTAATGCTGATGAACTATGCTTGTTCTGTGGTATTTTAGGAGCCATATTTAAACAAATGAAATCTGAAGAAGAGTTAACAGATTCAAAAAAAATCCTTAATGCATTAAAAGAATCAGAAGAAAATTTATTGAGGACCAATAGCATTGCCAGGGTTGGTTATTGGCATTTAGATATTTCAACAATGAAATATACCTATTCTAAAGTTTTGACGGAAATACTGGAATTGGAAGATTCAGAAATTTATTTTGAGAAAATATTCGGACTTGTTAATGTTGATTATCGCGAGCAACTTAAACAATCCCATGTTAATGCCGTCACCAATGGCCAAAACTATCAGTTGACCTTAATGGCTCAAACTGCAAAAGGCAAACAAATTTGGCTGAAGAGTATTGTGGAAGTGGAAAAAGAAAATGGGAAACCGGTGCACTTAAAGGGTGTTATACTTGATATAACCGACCACTACCAGCTTTTAGGTGATCAAAAACAGATTGCAAACGAGTTATACCAGTTCCATGAAGTTTTGAATAAAAGTTCACTCATCTCCTATACCGATCTGAAAGGAACTATTCTTTATGCAAATGAGAACTTTAGTAAGTTAAGCAAATATTCTACGAAAGAATTAATTGGTAAAAATCATAGAATCGTTAATTCCGGCTATCATTCCAAAGTATTTTGGAAAGAAATGTGGGCTGTTGTTGGGAGTGGAGGCACCTGGAGATCGGAGGTTTGCAATAAAGCAAAAGATGGTAGCCTGTATTGGGTGGATGCCTTTGTTACGGCAATTAATGATATGAACGGGAAGCCATTTATTTATTACTCTGTAAGAAATAATATTACTGAAAAGAAGATCTCAGAGGAAAAATTAGTGCGCGCAACAGAAGAAGCTCAGGCTGCTAATAAATCAAAAAGTGAATTTTTAGCTAATATGAGTCATGAAATACGAACACCACTTAATGCCGTTATCGGTTACTCGGAATTATTGAAAAATAAAATTCATGATAAGAATTTATTAACCTATATAAACGGGATTGCATTGGGAGGGAACAATTTACTAGCCCTTATAAATGATATCTTAGACCTTTCAAAAATCGAGTCAGGCCATCTTGCCATTAATCTTCAGCCAGTATCAATTCAAAAATTGCACAAAGAATTGGAGGAAATATTTCGGGCTGCGATAGAAGAAAAAAAAATAAATTTCACTGTCAACTACTTATCGCCCGAAGTGACACATATTGTAAGCAATGAAACAAGGCTTCGCCAAATATTTTTTAATCTGGTTGGAAATGCAATAAAATTCACTGATATCAGAGGCTACGTTAAAGTAGAAGCTGCCTGTGTAAAAAATGAAGAGTACGGGGATTACTCATATACATTTAAAGTTTCAGATACTGGCATAGGAATCGCGCCCGATCAATTCGAAAAAATATTTGAAGCCTTTAAGCAACAGGATGGCCAAAGTTCCAGGAAATATGGGGGAACAGGATTGGGTTTAACCATAACCAACCGTTTGGTAGGAATACTGGGTGGAAATATTTCTGTCCGCAGCGAACTAAATAAAGGTTCAGAGTTTGTGGTGGAGTTTTTACATATTAAAACACCTGCCGAGCTGGAAATTAGTCAAATGCATGCAGCAATTACTCCCGGTAAAAAATATTGTTTTAACCGACAGAAAATACTTATTGTTGAAGACAATGAGTTAAACAGAAATATGCTGTTAGAAACTTTATCAACCTATAATCTTGATGTTGCCGCTGTTAGCTGCGGAGCAGAAGCATTAAAGTATTTAGCGAAAGAAGCCGTTGATCTAATTCTAACTGATATAATGATGCCGGAAATGGATGGAATTGAATTGTGCAGAAGATTAAAATCAAACCTCTTAATAAAGGATATTCCTGTTTTTTTTCTATCCGCTGACACATCCGAAATAACTATCAAAAATGCATTTGATGTTGGGGGAGAGAATTATTTATCAAAGCCATATAATGAAAGCGAGTTATTGCTAAAGATCCACAAACAATTTGATATTGATAAATCTATTTCTTCATCACCTATATTAAAAAATAAAGGTACAATTGCTATTATCGACGACAATGATTTGAACCGCCATATATTACATGATTATTTAAAAGAAGCGGGGTTTCAACCCAATTCTTTTCCGACTGCTTTTGCATTCTTTAACAATCAGAACATAAACAAATTCGATGTGGTACTTATGGATATTGAAATGCCACAAGTCAACGGTTGGGAGGCATTCGATATGTTGCGAATGAAAAACTTTACTAAACCCGTTATTGCCATAAGCGCTCATTCTGAAAGTTCATTTAAAGAAAAGTGCCTGAATAAAGGCTTTGATGATATTATTTGTAAACCTATTTATAAAGCTGACTTGATAAAAATAATCAACAAGCACTTTGACGAAACAAATAAAATCTTAGAGGATATTCCTGATGCTGATGAACAAGTAATTGATTTATCAACATTTCTTAAAATCACCCAATCCGATATGCCATATAGGATAAGGGCCTATAAGGAGTTTACCGACCTCCTTACCAGAATAATTTCTGCTGTCGAAAAATCGTCACATGAAAATACCACCGACCAGGTTATCTTTAATGATATTCACAGCTTCAAAAATGTGGCAAATTACTTTTGTAGAAAATCCGCAGTTGCCACAATAAAAAGTCTTGAAAAAGATTTAGATAGTAGTAAAGATTTCTCTTCAGAATCAGGGACACAGTTCTTAAAACTCATGAGAAAAATAGAAGTGCAGTTAAAAGGAAATGCGCATAATATTATGTAATTATATGTTTTAAAACACTTCTTATTATTTGCTTTAAAATCTACCCTGCCCAGCCCTCTCTATCCAAACTCCGATACTGAATAGCTTCCGCCAGATGATTCGTTTCTATTTTTCCGCACCCTTCCAAATCTGCAATAGTGCGTGCTACTTTCAATATCCGGTCATAAGCACGGGCTGATAATCCTAATTTTTCCATTGCTGTTTTCAGCAATTGGTTTCCGGCTTCATCAATTTTACAAATCTCACGTAATTGTTTTGAACTCATTTGTGCGTTACAATGTACCCCGTCATTATTTACATACCGCTCCTCCTGCACATCACGAGCCTTAATGACTCGTTCACGAACAACAGAACTTTTTTCAGATAAACGCTCTGCGGCAAGTTCATTATACGATACAGGCGTTACCTCAACATGAATATCAATTCTGTCTAATAATGGTCCTGATATTTTGTTGAGGTATTTCTGCACTGTACCCGGGGGACAAACACACTCTTTATCAGGATGGTTGTAATATCCACACGGACATGGATTCATCGCTGCTACCAGCATAAAACTTGCAGGGTATTCTACCGAAAATTTGGCTCTGGAAATTGTCACAACCCTATCCTCTAACGGTTGCCGCATGACTTCCAAAACGGTTCGTTTAAATTCCGGCAACTCATCTAAAAATAAAACACCATTATGAGCCAATGAAATTTCGCCCGGTTGAGGTACGCTCCCCCCTCCTACCAGCGCAATATCGGATATTGTATGATGAGGTGAACGAAACGGACGAGTAGAAACTATTCCAACATTTTTCCCCATTTTACCCGCAACACTATGAATCTTGGTCGTTTCGAGTGCTTCGTGTAAATTCATGGGCGGTAAAATCGTGGGCAAACGTTTGGCAAGCATTGTTTTTCCTGCACCCGGTGGTCCAATCAATATTACATTGTGTCCGCCGGCAGCGGCTATTTCAAGGGCACGCTTAATATTTTCCTGTCCTTTTACATCAGCAAAATCAAATTCATTATCATTTAATTTCAGAAAAAAATCATCATGTGTATTTACAATTGTTCGTTCTAGTTTAATCTCATCATTAAAAAAACCAATTACTTCTTTAATGTTTTCAACTCCATATACCTCTAAATCACTGACAATAGCGGCCTCTTTAGCGTTTTGCTTTGGCAGGATAATCCCTTTAAATTTTTCTTCCTTTGCTTTTAATGCGATAGGCAATACTCCTTTAATAGGTTGCAATCCTCCATCAAGCGAAAGCTCCCCCATAATAATATAGTCGCTTACCTTTTCGGATTTTATTTGCCCTGATGCCGCTAATATTCCAACAGCAATAGTTAAATCGTAAGCAGAACCTTCTTTACGTATATCGGCCGGAGCCATATTAATGACAATACTTTTACCGGGAATTTTATAACCAATATTTTTTAATGCGGCATCAATTCGTTGCTGACTTTCTTTAACAGCACTATCGGGCAATCCCACCAGAAAAAAATTTATACCAGGATTTATATTGGTTTCAACAGTTACTGTGGTGGCATTAATGCCATATACCGCGCTACCGTAGGTTTTTACTAACATATAGGGAAATTACTAAGTTTGGAAACTAGTAACAAATGTACAAAAGTAGCGTGTATTAAGGAGCGCTTTTAGCACTTTGTTTCTGCTGTTTTAACACATTTCCAATAATTTAGGTCTGTCAGGAGTCAAAAGTCCTGATCGGCTAATAGGATTTTGTCGCGGGCGTTGTTGAATTCAATAAAAAAGTGCATTTCCAAATTCTGAAAATGCACTTTTTAAAGGTTCAAAAAAAATTACTTTGTATTTTATTTTTTTACCAGTAATTTAAAAAACTGATCTAATTGTGGCAAAATGATGATTCTTGTTCTGCGATTTAAGGCACGTCCATCAGCTGTTTCATTAGTGGCAACTGTCACGAATTCGCTATGACCTGATGCTGTCATCCTGGAAGGACTCATCTTGTATTCTTCCTGTAAAACCCTGATTACAGAAGTAGCGCGCTTCACACTCAAATCCCAATTATCTTCCATACATTCAGTGTGAATAGGCACATTGTCGGTGTGCCCCTCCACCATAAATTCAATATCCGGATAAGCGTTTAAAATCTTAGCAACTTTTCCTAACACATTTTTTGCATTTGCAGTAACTTCAAACCTCCCGGAATTGAATAAAAGTTTATCCGATATATCAACATAAATAACCCCCTTTTCCACTTTAATATTTATATCCTTATCACTTAAATCACCCATAGCACCTTTAAGATTCATTACAAGCATCATATTTAGTGAGTCTTTTCGCGAGATTGCAGTCTGAAGATTTTTTATATACGCGTCTTTTTCTGATAATGTTTCCAGGGATTTTTTTACACTTTCAGCTTGTTTATTTGTTAATACCGACATATCCTCAAGTGCATTTAAAACCTGATTACTATTCTTTTTCAGATAATCTACCTGTTCTTCCAATGATTTTTTTTGCAGGGTTAAACTGCCAACTAATAATTTAGAATTATTTAGTTGATCCTCGCAATGTTTGTCGGATTCCTGGGATTTTTGGTAAGCAGTTTGAAGCAATTTATAATCCGAATTAAGAGAGGAATACTTCTTTTTGGTAACGCATGAGGAAGAAAATAAAATGCAAAAAGCAATTATTACATATTTGAAAGTTTTCATATTCTTTAGATTTATGTTAGTTATTAATTTCCTGAAAAATTTTGAAAAATATTCATACAATACATACTACACCGTCATATCCAAGCATTTTTAATATTGCTTGGCAAAGGACTATATTTTAATGTTTTAATGAAATGATCTACTTCGGATAAAATATTGATTTAGATCAATTTGAAAAACAATTATCTTTAATGAATAGTTTGAATGGCGGTATTGCTGATATTTAAATTGGTTCCCATTTTTTAAATACCTTTAAGAAAAATCGAGATTTGAATTTGTCAGAATTTTATTTTAAAATTGATCCTACAAAACAATGAAATTAAAGCAAAATATGATTTCCTTACAAAGGCTTTGCAACACCATGGTTGCTTTTTTGCTATTCATTTTTTTTCACTCTAATGCGCAATCTAGTCAAACCGATACGTTGAAGATAATGACATATAATACACTCAATTATGGCTTTTCTTCCTCTTCAAGTTGTCCGGCGCTCATTACTGCCAATAAGCATGGGTATCTTAGAACTATCCTTCGTTATGAAAACCCCGATATACTTGGGCTGTTGAAAATGGATGCAAGTCCTTCATCCTTCAGTAAAACCAAGGTCATTCAACACGTGCTTGATTCTGTTTGCCTGGGTTGTTACGGACATTCTGATTTTACTAATCTGTCGGGGTATTCAAAAGAAAACATGTTGTATTTTAAAACTTCTAAACTGGGATATTTAGGAACCATCACCATTTATTCGGCCGACCCCAACATCAGTGATATTAATCTGCACAGGTTATATTACAAGGACTCCAACCTCTCAATAAATCATGATACGATCTTTATTAATATCGTTCTTGTTCATGATAAATCAGGAATCAATAATGCAAGTGTTCGCGAAACAGAGATTGGTGGGGCAATGAATTGGTTAAACGCAAATGTGACATCCCCCGGCAATTATATTTTTATGGGGGATTTTAATACGCAATCATCAACAGAGGCCTGTTTTCAGGCTATGATCAATTCTTCAAACGTAAACGCACGTTTTTATGATCCTCCTAATCAACTTGGTGACTGGGCGCTCAACCCTATTGCTTTTTCAAATTACCTGACAGAAAACACACGTATTACCGATCCTGGCGATTGTGGAGCAACAGGAGGTATGGATCTGCGCTTTGATCACATCCTCTGCACCCAGCCAATAATGCAAGGAACAAAGGCTGTAGAATATATTTCTGGATCATTTAATGTTATTGGAAATGATGGGAATCATACCACCCTTGCCCTCACCGACCTTCCTACTAATACTTCTGTTCCTCCCTCGGTCTTAAATGCGCTTTATTATATGAGCAATCATTTGCCTGTATCTATTATGGTTTCGGTTACTCCCCCACCCACAATAAGCACCGCCGCTATTAATTTTGCTTTCTCAAAAAACGGGTTGGTCGTTTCCCCAAACCCTACAACAGGTTTGTTTAATATATCAACGGGTAATACCAATTTTAATGAGTTAGCGATTAGTGTTATGGATATGCAAGGCAAAGAAGTATTCCGCGAAATAGATAAAACCCTCCTAAGAGGGACTATTTACAACAAACAAATTAATCTGGAAGGCTTGGCAAGAGGCATTTATTACATCAGACTAAATACAAGTGTTGAAAGTAAAATCCAAAAAATAATTATCCAGTAATCAAAAGATAGTATCAGCCTCTCAGGTGATATGCTTTAGGGTGGGTAAATGCACGCAATCCGGCATAAGACAGCGTTGCACCAATACCTGAATGTTTTCTGCCGCTCCATGGCAAAGCGGCACTCACGCGATCGCAGCAATTCCAATAACCGGTTCCTGAATTAATTTTCGACAATATATTTTCCGCCCTTTCTTTGGATGCTGAGTAAACAGCGGCTGTCAGGCCATACTCCGTATCCTGCATTAATTTTAATGCTTCGGCATCATCTTTTACTTTCATAATACCAATCACCGGTCCAAAGCTTTCTTCACGCATCACACTCATTTCGTGATTTACATTGATCAATACTGTTGGTTCAAAGAAATAACCTTTTCCGGCAACGCACTTTCCGCCGGCAGCAACAATTGCTCCCTTCGCAACAGCATCATTTACCTGTGTTTCAATAAAACTCATTTGTGCCTTGCGCGTAAGCGGGCCTATATAAGTGCCATCTTCGGTTGGTGAGCCTAATTTAAAACCTTTTACTTCTTTTATAAATTCTTCAACATATTGGTCATACACCTTTTCGTGAACATAAATACGCTCTACAGCACAACAGCTTTGACCTGTATTGTAAAACGCACCGTCGGCGGTTCCTGCGGCTATATTTTTAATATCTATTACATCCTCGGCAACGTATAAAGGATCTTTCCCACCTAATTCCAATTGACAGGGAACCATTTTATGTGCAACTTTTTCATAGATGTATTGTCCGGTTTTATAAGATCCCGTGAAAAAATAACCGTTAAAAGGCATCGTTAACAAAGCTTCACCCACTTCACGGGCGCCAATTACTAATTGAAATGCATTATCCGGAACACCTGCAAGTTTTAGCAGTTTGTCAATATGCAATCCGGTGAGAGATGAAAATTCAGAAGGTTTGTACATTACAGAATTTCCGGAAAGGAGTGCCGGAATAAATACGTTAACACCCACCAGATAAGGGTAATTCCAGGCAGAAATATTGCAAATAACCCCCAGAGGCTCATAGACAATTTTCTCTGTCATCCCTTTTTCAAAAGTCATATAATCATCCACTAAATATTTTTCAGCCTTTTCAGTAAGCCATTTAATGCGGTTACATGCACCATTAATTTCATTTCTGGCTTGCTGTAAAGGTTTCCCTACTTCAGAAGTAAGGATAGCTGCACCTTGTTCACTATTTTCTTTTAATAATTCCGAAAACCGCTCTATTATTTTTATGCGATCTTTTAATAACACCTGATTCCAGGTTTCCTGGCCTCCTCTGAGCAAGTTGAACTTGCTTTCGATGCTTTCTGTTGAATCTTCTTTTAAGTTGGCTATGATCTCTTCTGTTGCGGGATTGATTACGTTCATTTTTTTTAATTATTACCTCTCCCCTAAATCCCCTCTCCACAAATGAGGGGGTGATAGGTAAGTTGTGTGTTAGAATTTATTATATGATTTTTCTTGATTAATTGATTTTAAAAAAGCTTTTCTAATAGGACTGGTGAACGGATTATCCTTTTGTTGTTCTGCTAATCGTTCGGGATGAAATTGTACGCAAAGTAAAAATGGTTTATCTTTTTTGTTTTTCCGTTCAACAACTTCTGCTATACCATCAAGAGAGAAGGCTGTTACTATTAACTCATCTGCAATTTTGCCTATTGCCTGGTGGTGGGCACTATTGATAATGCCCCTTTCCTTACCCGTAATTTCATACATCAAACTCTTTTTCAGAATAGTAATTTCATGGAATCTATCAGTATCAATATCCCTGCGATGATTTTGTTTTCCACTTTCTTCAATATCCTGTATCAAATCGCCTCCCATAGCAACATTTACTAACTGCATTCCCCTGCAAATGGCCAGAACAGGAATATTTTTTTCTTGTGCAAACTTAAAAATAGTTAGTTCAAACTCATCACGTGCAACATTAAATTCATTTGGAGAATGAGGGTATTTAATACGTTCGTTTTTATAAAACTTAGGGTGTGTGTCAACGCCACCGCTTAAAACAATACCATCACACTGTTTCAGATCATCACTATTTACAGGCGTAAGTTCAATTATTTCAAGGTCAGAATCGTTTCCTTTTATCCAAAGGGGATAATTCTGGTAACGTGTTTCTGTATGGGTGATACCTATTTTCAGGGTCATTGTAAAGTAAAAAAAATGAAGCTAGTGTTAAGTTAAATTTACTTTGACGTATTGTATGTCATTCCGACCTTGTGGAGGAATCTTTTTCATTAAAAAAAGATGTCTCGTCAAAACTCGACATGACATTACGTCTTTTTATAATTAACTCAACACTAGTAAATTCAATTACAAAGCAAAGCTAATTAATTATCGTTTCCAACAATCGTCTTGAATTATTTTTTAAAAATGATCTTTTTCATTTCCTCAAACATTTTAATGATTTTATCTGATTTTTCTACTTCCCTTGATTCAATTATTGCAGCCACTAAGGCACAAAGGCGCAAAGCTGCACAATGTATTATCTTAGTGTTTCTTTGAGTCTTTGGGGCTTTGTGGCATATTTTTAGAATTATTCGACTCTTTTGGGGGGGAAGCAAAAGAGGAAGGAAGTACGTTAATATTATATTTTCTTCCCACCTTTACTATGAGCACCATCAGCAAGCTAAACCCTGGAATAACAGCTAAGGGGACACCAATAAAAACAATTTTAACCATGTCGAAGGTTTGGCTTTTTAAAATTTCCTTCTCTTCATTTGTGACATCCTTCCCTCCAATGTATTTTTCAAAAACCTCTCCAGCTTGTCCGGTTTCTTTTATTTCATTTCTGCTTTTTTGCCAGAAATCATAAAGGGAATCCTCTCCTTTTTTCAGGAAGCTTTTAAAAATATTTTTTTCTGGTGTTTGGGAGAGCATTTCAAATTTTTCTTTAACGAAATTATTAAATCACAAGCACGAATGTACTAATTTTAGGCATATCTGCTGAACTAATAAATACTATTGAAAAATGATTCTGGTAACAAAACTTTAATGATTTAACAAAAATATTTTTTCAATATACTTCTGTAAACAATTATAAAGCCTTAATATTGCAATCAAATTTATATTCAGTTCAATAATTTAAAACAAAATATTATGTCACACAATCTATTTAAAGTATTTAAAGGGAAACCTGAAACCATCAATGATGTCAAAAAGAAAATTGAATCATATGTAAGTAAAAATAAAGTTTCTGCAAAGTCAATAGGTATTGAATTTATTGAGAGCACCAAAGAAGTTTTTATTTCTTTAGGTTATAGTAAGGAAGGGAAATATTCCGCTATTTCGATTGATGCTGTAAATTTAGGTATGGTA
>JAVHPR010000309.1:0-10946 GCA_036170695.1 Bacteroidia bacterium | reverse complement strand
TTTACAGAGTTAAGTTGTTGACAATCAAATTGTTAATAACACCGAAACTTTAGATCTTGTAATTGCTGAAGTAAAACAGGGTAGAGCACTTTCTTCTGTATTTAGTAGGCTTATGAAAAAACATCATATCAGAGAAGGCGCTATCAGTAAATATTGTTTTGGTGTGATAAGCCTGTTTGAAAAAATTAAACACAATAATTTTAAGCCTGATTTAATTATACTAAAAAAACATTTTATTCAAAACTCTTACCATGATTCTACTACAAGAGCTTAACGAAGAAACCGTTAAATCGGGATTTGAATTGTTTGATAAATTAGGACCAAAATTTTTCATCCGCTTTGGAATTGATTTTGCTTCTGTATTTGTACTCATACGCCTGATATATTTCCGTAGATATAAAAGCAGCGAAAACTTTTTTACTTTTTTTATCTTTAATCTTATTATCTTTTTAATCACGTTTATACTTAACAAATCAGATATGAGCTTAGGAGCTGCATTTGGTTTGTTTGCCGTATTTTCCATGTTGCGTTACCGTACGGAAGGGATTACAACAAAAGACATGACCTATTTGTTTCTGGTCATTGCAATGGGATTAATAACCGCATTGAGCAAGGGCACATGGTTTGAATTGATATTCCTTAATTTTATTATTATTCTATCCACCTATTTGCTTGAAAGTAGCATTTTTATGAAAAAAGAAGAAACAAAAATCATTCAATATGAAAATATTGAGATGATTCAGCCTGAATTTCATGCCGCACTAATAGCAGACCTGGAAAAACGAATGGGAATAAAAATTAATCGTATTTCTATAGGTAAAGTTGATTTTTTAAAAGATACTGCTTTGATCAAAATTTACTATTATGAAACGAAATAACCGGCACTGTCCGGATTTCCCTGAGGTGAAAGGTGTATTATTTATCTTTCTTATTGCTTTTTCTTTTATTACAAATACTTTTGCACAAGCAGTGAATGATGCAGGTTTGTGGACAACAATTAATGTTGAAAAAAAAATTAAAAAAAATCTTTCTGTTTTTTTTACTGAAGAATATCGTTTGAAGGAAAATTTTACGCAAACAAATTTATTTTATACTGAATTAGGTATTGAGATGCGTCCCTTAAATTTCCTTAAAGTATCATTTGCTTACCGAATGGTTGAAAAACAGATCATTGATAATCCTTATAGTTATCGCCATCGCATGATGCTAAATATTACGTTTAAGCAAAAGGTTGGAAATTTTTCATTGTCCTATCGTCAACGCCTTCAGACTGAAGTAAGAAATGTTTATTCCAGTGCTAAAGGTAGTGTACCTGAATGGTATTCAAGAAATAAATTTGAAGTAAAATATGATTTGCATAAACCCGTTACTCCTTATATTGGTGCCGAATTTCGTTATCAGATTAACGATCCCAGAAATAATGAATCCAATGGATTATGGCATCGTAATCGATATTTTGCAGGTTTAGATTATAAAATAAATGATAAACATTCTTTCGGTTTCTATTACTTAATTCAAAATGAATACAATGTTTCTGCCCCTGAGAATTTATATATTATTGGATTGGAATACTCGTTAACTCTTTAAGTTCAGCACACCCCAAATTCAGAAAACTCAATCAATTCAACTTTATCGTTAAAGGACTTAAATTTACTATTAATCCATCAGGACCAACAGCTTTAATATTTTCGAAACGTACTTTTTCATTTCGCTTTAGTTTCTTAAAATTTTTACGTAAGTCCTCAGTAATTTGATTTCCTGTAACATCAACATCAATGTTAAAACCTTGTGAGGGATATGAAAATCTATAAGAAATCACTTTACAAACTACATTGAATTCAAAGTCTTCATAGAAAGAAAAAACACCTCTTTGTGATTCCAATTCACTTCTGCTCATTCTTCCCTCATCTGTTATATTTCCGACTCTTGCAGTGGGTTTAGGCACATGTTTTACCCTAAAAGTCATTACACCCATATTCCGTTTTTCTCCATTTTCCATAGTTGCATAAACGCTAACGTCTACTTTGGGTCCACTTTTTACATTCATAATAAATTTCCCATTGCCATTGTCCTTCAGGGAGGCATTTGAAGCTGATACTGTCAATCGCTCATTTGGCACCCCTGGTACAGAAACCGAAATTGGATTGTCCAAACCAAGATAAACCACATTCATTTTTTCGGCAGAAACAGTTAAAGCTGGTCGTGCAACAATGTATTCTGATTTAAAAGGAAATAGTACATCCTTCCCTTTTGGAGATTTTATTTTGATAGTTCCCGAATAATTAACTATTCCTTCCCTGTCTGTTTTAGCAATATATTTTCCCAGCCCGTTTTCAACAGCAATTGCATTGGGGGTACCATCAAAAGTTTTACTGGTTTCATTGTACCTTCCAATTAACACTTCAGGCTTTTTTGTTTTACTGAAAGCCGCAATAAATACATCCGCTTTATAATTCTCTCCCAGTAAAACATAATTACTTTGCGGAATAACCTTCGCAGCTATGGTATCAAATTTCATCGCCTCTGTGTCATTTTGTTTCAGGAGGTAATCCAACACTATTGATTCAGCATTTTTTACATCATTTTTTATCTTTGATAAAATGGTAATAGTACCAACCAATGGACGATGGAAAAAATTATACAACTCCCAATTTTCATTGTTTCCGCTTTGTCTGGGATCTTCCGTATCGATATCAAGCTTTATATTTTTTTTATCCTCAGGCAAAATACACTGACTTAACTGATTTCTATAATCAATTAATTTATTTTTTAAATTATGAGATGCTCCGGCTTTTCCATCTTCTGAATCACCAATTAAAATATTGGTTGGAATATCATAGTTATCCTTATTCTTAATATCCGCCATTTGAAGCGTATCGGCTATAGACTCTGGAATATTATCTGTTTTTGCAACCAATTGTTTTTGTAGTTTATCAATAAAATCAATGACTTCGCTTGAATGTTTTTTAATTCCCTGTGCAAGTTCCCAATTGGGCGTTACACGAATAGGATCGATACTTTTTGCAAGATCAAAATCAGCATACAAATTTTCGTTACGAATCGTGAAATTACCTGTGGTCTTTTCTAATCCTTTATTAACAACTACAAACGCATCTAAAATATCTTTTGAAACATTTAGTGCTAATAATGCGGTAAGTACTAAGTACATCATACCGATCATTTTTTGGCGGGGGCTTTCTTTTCCTGAAGACATGGCTGTGGGAATTTTTTGGTGAATACTAATTTTGTATCGACCTCATAATACAGCCACATTAAAAAAGATACAGTTTTTGAAAATTAAAAATTAGGCGATTATTTATACAATGGGTTGAACCTATAGAAAGTGGATCATTTATGAACTAAATCGGGGAGTATTCAAAACATCTAGGGACTAACGGCTGCAAATCCCTTTAAAAGCGCAATATTCGCAATTATCAATATCGGTAGTTTGTATAAATTCTATTGCAGGATCAAATAGTTCAACTAAAATATTTTCAAGTTGTTCTTCAAACTCCTTTAAAATAGAAGCATTCAACAAGTCGTTTTTATTTATTTTAACTGTTTTCAATCCAGCACTTAATTCCCGGAAAGTAATAATTCCTGAAACCATATTATCCTGTATGGATGGATTCATTTTTTGATACATCCAGGCATACATCAATAGTTGAAAGCTTTTCGCAAACGTACTGTCTTTTTGTATGTTATTCCACTCTTCCAGTTTTAGTTCTTTATCCTCGGCAATACCTGTTTTATAATCAATAATACGAATGAGGCTTCCAACAGCATCGATACGATCAGCCTTGCCATGTAATTTAACAATCTGATTGCCTATTGTCAAAGTCGATTCCAACTGTTGCTCCAATGCTTTTATCATTACAGGCTTGCCTGCCTTTTCCCAGGTGTTGAACCTTTTTATTTCTGAATCTAAAAAGTTATTAATAAATTTCAAAGCAACTTTAATCGTCAATAAATTTTTGCCATAACTTATTTCGGTTTTACTATACTCTTTTTCAAAGACGCTAATAGTATGCACTTCCACTAGTTTCTTAATTTCTTTAATATCTGTAGCGTTAACCTTTTTTCCAATAAATGGCTGATAGAGTATTTCCAAAACTTCGTGAATAGCGTTGCCTAAAGTATCAGCACCGATAGTTTCTTCCACTTCCTCCGCCTCTCTTAAGCCTGCTATTGCTTGAAAATAAAATTGCAAAGTGCAATTTCTATAAGTATTCAATAGAGATGGAGAAAAACCTTTTGTGGCCTTTTCTTTTAATTTTTCAATGATTGTCCTTGTTTTTTGTATATTTATAATATTCCCTGTATTATCAACATCCACAGGAATATTCACCAATTTCTCTTCAATCACCACTTGTTTATTTACTTTCGGAAGTTCATGAATCAACTGAGTGAGAAAACGGCTTTTTTCGCCACTGCCAAGCGCATCACTTTCAGTGTTATAAAGTAAAAAAATATTCTTTGCACGTTGCAGCAAACGATAAAAATGATAGGCAAAAATTGTTTCTTTATCATTGTAAGTGGGTAATCCGAAATATCGTTTCAACTCAAAAGGAATAAATGTATTCATTGTTTTCCCTGATGGAAGAATGTCCTCATTACAAGATAAAAGAATAATATTTTCAAAATCAAGTGTCCGTGTTTCGAGCATTCCCATCACCTGCAATCCCATTAAGGGCTCTCCGTAAAATGGTAATGTTGTGCCTTTTACAATTTGCTTTAGGATATTTTGCAACGTTTTTAAATCACATATACTGCCTGGGTAATCAATCATAAGCGATTGAATACGATTGATTATTTTGGTAAACGCAAATAAATATTCCAATTCCAGGTTTGCTTTGTTTTTATGAGACTCTGCACCTTGAGTTATGATTGCATTTTTTAATGTATCGATTAAATAGAGTACACAGGCAATCGCATCACCCGGTGTTTGCCAATGTTTAAACATTGGTTTTAAAATTTCAAGAGCTCCCGACTGTTTTTCTGAACAGATTTTCTCGAGATTAGAAAAGGCGGCGAACACAATATTTCTATCCTGAATTGCTTTTATAAGAGCCTTCACCGAATGGTGGTGAATTTTATCAGAAATTAAAATATTGGTGCATGGATGGCTTAATAGTTTTAATAAATCTTTATGATAAAAACTATATCTCTCTTTTCCCTGACTTAGTTTTATTGCATTAAGATGCAGATTGAATACTAATTCAAAGTATCCCGCAATAGGTGTATTTTTTAGCGGATAGCCCATTGTTACATTAATATCCTCAATGTTTTCGGGAAGTGAGTGTAAAACAGGGAAAAGTAAATTTTCGTCGGCAAGTACAAGCGCTGTATTTTGCAGGCTGGCATTTTGTTTTTGGAATTCTGTCACCAAATTTCCTGCAACCTTGGCTTGCGCAACATTTTTCGCTGCGCCTATAATGGTGATGTTTTTTTTCTCCGTAGAAAGCAAGTTTTCTTCAAAAACAATATTTCTATCCCGCGACTTTTTGAAGTTTCGGTAATGGTCATATTTGCGGATAAATTTACCTGCTTCCTGCCTGGTATCATTAATATAATAGCTATCGGTATCCCAAATTATTTCTGCTTTCCCAATGTCCACAAGTTTTTCAATGATTTGTTCTTCTGCCTTATTGAGTGCATTAAAACCAGCAAAAATTATTTTTTTCCAAGGATGTTTATTTACTCTTTCCTCAACTGTCGATGCAACAATTTTATATGCCAAACCCTGGTATGCCTGATGTTTGTTAAGCAACCTCCCGCTGAAATCAAAATAGTATGCACCTAATGAACGCCAAAAGCTCAGATATTGTTTTTGAAAATCGCTGAGTTCCTCTTCCTTATTTAAACTCCAGGCTTCAAGTTCTTTGATGTCATTTAAATTTCCAAACAATTGTTTCGCATCAATTAAGTAGCTGTCAATCTCATTCAAATCGCTTAACAAAATTTGACCCCATTTACTGAAATCATCAA
Source organism: Bacteroidia bacterium (assembly GCA_036170695.1). Classification (GTDB taxonomy): domain Bacteria; phylum Bacteroidota; class Bacteroidia; order 2-12-FULL-35-15; family 2-12-FULL-35-15; genus 2-12-FULL-35-15. The sequence continues at coordinate 4,958 of JAVHPR010000309.1, read as the reverse complement.
AACTTTCATCCTGATCCTTATTAACATTCTTTACGGTCTCATACAACTCAAACAACAAAGTAGTAGCATCTGCAATTTCCAATTCAGCAAGTAATGCAACAAAATCTTCAGTGGCAAAAATTTCAGGACTCCAGAATGTTTTTTTTAGATTATTTGCAAAATGTGTTTTTAAAAACAATCCTGCTCTTCTGTTTGGAAGGACAATACATAATTCGCTGATGTCATCTCCATATTTTTCATACAGATGTTTAACTGTTTTTTCGAGGAATGATTGCATGGAGCGAAATTAGTTATTATAATTTAATCTCATGAATTCCCGAAGCTCTGCCTCAAGGTGTGATATACAATTAGTTTTTGTTATTTCTTTGCCACAGATTTCGCAAATTAACACAGATATTTCTGCGTGAATCTGTGAAATCTATGGCAAATATTACGCTAATACCTCGATACTCTGGCTTGGTGTTATTCATTTTTTTATTTTTTTTTGCTTGTAATGTGTTCTGTCCAACGAATTCGTTACTTTTGTTTCTTTAAAATTATGATATAAAGCATGTTTTAAAAAATAAGATTTAATAATATTTGTCTACTAACACAAAAAGATAGTGGAAAACTAATTCCCTTTCCTGCAATAGTGCGGTTAAAATCGAAGATGTGATCGCCATTGGCTGGTAAAGATTGGGTGAAACTTAGTTCGCAAATACAAAAAAAACAATCATGGAATGAACAGTTCCATTTGGCAATTAAAAAATAAATTATTTTAATATGAAAGAGTTTAAAATTATTGTTCTGGCTAAACAGGTTCCCGATACAAGAAATGTAGGCAAAGACGCTATGAAAGCTGATGGAACAGTGAACAGGTCTATTTTACCGGCAATTTTTAACCCGGAAGATTTACATGCTCTGGAGCAGGCTTTGCGTATCAAGGATAAATTCCCTGGTTCAAGTATTACCCTTCTCACAATGGGACCGGTTCGTGCTGCAGAAATACTTCGTGAGGGTTTTTACCGTGGTGCCGATGATGGTATTTTGCTTACGGACAGAGCTTTTGCGGGTTCTGATACGCTTGCAACTTCCTATGCGCTTGCTTGTGCAATCCGGAAAATAAAAGACTTTGATATCATTGTTTGTGGACGTCAGGCAATTGATGGTGATACAGCTCAGGTTGGTCCGCAAGTGGCTGAAAAATTAGGTATTCCACAAATCACTTATGCCGAAGAAATTGTTTCTTTAACAAAGGATAAGATCCAGGTGAAGCGCAGACTCGAGCGAGGAATTGAGATTGTTGAAGGCTCTTTCCCGATACTGATAACTGTAAATAATTCTGCTCCGCATTGCCGTCCCCGTCATGCAAAACGATTAATGAAATATAAACATGCATCCACTTTAAGTAAACGCCAGGAAATTGATGAGGACTACCTTTCTTCCGCTACCAGCTCTCACCTTACAATAAAAGAGTGGAGTGTAAATGATATTGAATGTGACATTCAACAACTTGGAATCGGCGGCTCTCCAACGAAAGTAAAAAAGGTGGACAATATTGTTTTCCAGTCAAAAGAATCGCGAAGGATCGAAGATTTAGATGAGGATATTAATATTTTAATGAAAGAGTTGATTACCTCACATATTATTGGTTAAAACATAAATCCTGAAAAATATTTTTCTATGAATAATGTATTTGTTTATTGCGAATTGGATGAGGGCAAAATTGCTGATGTTAGTTTTGAACTACTCACAAAAGGGCGCAGCCTGGCCAATCAATTGAATTGTAAACTGGAAGCCCTTCTGTTTGGTCATAATCTGAAGGGATTTGAAAAGGAATTGTTTCCTTATGGTGTTGATGTGCTTTATCTTGCTGATGATAAAAGGCTTTCACCATATTCTACCTTACCCCATACTTCAATAATGGTCAATCTTTTTAAAGAAGAAAAACCGCAAATTGCTTTGATGGGTGCAACAACAATCGGACGGGATTTAGGTCCCCGAGTTTCATCTGCTCTGAAAAGCGGACTTACTGCGGATTGTACTGAACTTGAAATTGGTCAGCACGAAGATAAAAAAATCAATAAAGTATATAAAGATCTGCTTTACCAGATACGTCCTGCTTTTGGTGGAAATATTATTGCCACCATTATCAATCCTGATTGTCGCCCGCAAATGGCTACTGTCAGGGAAGGTGTTATGAAAAAAGTGATTTTTGACCCTCAGCACAAAGGGAAAGTTGTAAACATGGATGTCAATAAATACGTTGACGACACCGCTTTTGTTGTGAAAATTATTGAACGCCATATTGAAAAATCAAAATTGGATATTAAAAATTCACCGGTAATTGTTGCCGGAGGATTTGGTGTTGGATCTTCCGAAAATTTTAAATTATTGTTTAACCTTGCTGCAATGTTTGGTGGTGAAGTTGGTGCTTCGCGTGCTGCAATAGATGCAGGTTATATAGAACACGAACGTCAAATCGGACAAACAGGTGTTACGGTGCGTCCCAAATTATATATCGCCTGCGGTATTTCCGGTCAAATACAGCATTTGGCGGGAATGCAGGAATCAAGTATTATCATTTCTATTAACAATGATCCGAATGCGCCGATCAATAAAATTGCAAACTACGTGATAATAGGGAAAGTGGAAACTGTGATTCCTAAAATGATTAAATACTATAAAGAAAACACAAAATAATTTGTAAAAAATTAATATAGAGATTATGGCAAATTTTTTTACTGACAATCCTGACCTTCAATTTCACCTTACGCATCCATTGATGCAAAGGATTGTTGCGCTAAAGGAAAATAATTTCAAAGGGAAAGACGAGTATGACTTTTCTCCGAAAGATTTTGAAGATGCGATGGATAGTTATACCCAGGTGCTTGAAATTATTGGCGAAATTGGTGGTGATGTAATAGCTCCAAATGCGGAATCTGTTGATCATGACGGACCAACGTTGAAAAACGGGAGAGTGACGTATGCAAGAGGTACTCAGGAAAATATTGATGCAATCAACCAGGCAGGTTTAATGGGAATAACACTTCCACGTAAGTTCGGAGGTCTTAACTTTCCAATTGTTCCTTATATCATGGGTGGAGACATTGTTTCCAGAGCCGATGCGGGATTTGTAAATATCTGGGGATTGCAGGATTGTGCAGAAACAATTAATGAATTTGGTTCTGACGATCAGCGGGAACGCTTTTTGACACGTATTTGTAAAGGAGAAACGATGGCAATGGCTCTTACAGAGCCGGATGCAGGGTCCGATTTGCAAGCCGTAATGTTAAAAGCACATTATGATGAAAATAAAAAATCGTGGTTTCTGAATGGTGTCAAGCGTTTCATTACAAATGGCGATGGAGATATATCTCTTGTACTCGCCCGTTCTGAAGATAAAACGCAGGATGGACGTGGACTTTCCATGTTTATTTATGATAAAAACCATGGAGGAGTAACTGTTAGAAGAATCGAGAATAAGTTAGGTATCAAAGGTTCACCCACCTGTGAACTTGTTTTCAAAGATGCTCAGGCAGAGCTTTGCGGCCAGCGGAAATTTGGTTTAATAAAATATGTAATGGCATTAATGAATGGTGCACGCCTTGGAATTGTCGGACAATCTGTTGGCCTTAGCGAAGCGGCATATCGTGAAGCACTTGCATATGCTCAAAAAAGAATGCAATTCGGGAAGCCAATTATCCAATTTTCGGCGGTATATGAGATGCTGGCAGTGATGAAAGCGAAGCTGACAGCTTCCCGTTCATTACTATACGAAACTGCCCGTTTTGTTGATATGTATAAAACCTATGCTCACATTGCAACAGAAAGAGATTTAACCAAAGAAGAAAAAGAAGAAGCAAAAAAATACCAAAAATTAGCAGATGTTTTTACACCACTAGCTAAAGGATTGACTTCGGAATTCTGCAATGAAATTGCCTATGATTCCCTTCAAATACATGGTGGATCTGGATTCATGAAAGATTATCCGATCGAAAGGATTTTCCGCGATGCCCGTATCACTACTATTTACGAAGGAACCACGCAATTACAGGTAGTAGCTGCAATTAAAGGCGTTACAACAGGTGCGTACTTTGCTCAAATGCAGGAATATGAAAAAGCTTCTATTAAGCCTGAAACGGAATCGTATAGAAGAATTCTCATTGATATGACTTTTGAATACGAAGAACAGGAAGCTAGGGTGACAGTAGCCAATAATCCTGAGTTTATTGATTTTCATGCCCGCAGGTTAGTCGAAATGGCAGGGAATATAATTATGGGTTACTTATTATTGTATGATACACAACGCGAACATAATTACTGGAAGACATTAGAAGTGTTTTTACGTTTCGCACGTTCACGCAACACTGCAAATGCTGTATTTATAAGCCACTCAAACCTAAATGATTTAGGGAAATTTAAATTTGAATAGATTTAACCTATAACAAATATTGCCTCATCGAATAGATAGAGGCATTTAATAATAAAAGATTGCTTTTTCAAAAAACTAAAAAATAACTAATTAAATAATATTTACATGGCTTTTGACATTGAAATGATTAAGGCACTTTATAGTAAACTGCCCGCTAAAATTGAGGCTGCTCGCAAATTATTAGGACGCCCACTAACACTTACAGAAAAAACATTGTATGCACATGTGCATATTGATCAAAAAATTGAAGCATTCCAACGTGGACAATCCTATGTTGATTTTGCACCGGACAGAGTTGCAATGCAGGATGCAACAGCTCAGATGGCTTTATTGCAATTTATGCAAGCTGGTCGCCCTACAGTAGCTGTGCCCTCTACCGTTCATTGCGATCACCTGATTACTGCCAAGAAAGGAGCGGAAAATGATTTAGCATACGCTAATAAAGAAAGTAAGGAGGTATATGATTTCTTAGGTTCTGTTTCTAATAAATATGGAATAGGTTTCTGGAAACCGGGTGCAGGAATTATTCATCAGGTAGTTTTGG
>JAVHPR010000308.1:0-2121 GCA_036170695.1 Bacteroidia bacterium | reverse complement strand
ATAAGGAGCTAAGATACTATTTTTTTACATGTCTAAAGCAGATAAGCAATTTAATGAATTTTAAAATCTCAAGAAAAATATAAAAATCAAATTTAATGAAAATATTGTAGAGACCTCATGTTTCCATTGTAAAAAAAATGGCTCACCAATACTTACCACCTATTAAGTAATTCTGAACGTAATCTTTTACGCCCTGTTCCAATGTATAGAATGGTTTTGTGTAACCAATTGATTTTAATTTATTCATATTGGCTTCGGTAAAATATTGGTATTTATCGCGGATGTCGACTGGTGTATCAATGAATTCAATTTGAGGCTCTTTTTTTAGAGCTGCAAATGTATTTTTTACCAGATCTAAAAAAGTACGTGCTTTGCCTGAACCTAAATTATAAATACCTGAATTCTTCCGATGATGCAATAAAAAATAACACACCTCCACTACATCTTTTACATAAACAAAATCGCGTAACTGCTCACCATCCTTATAATCCTTATTGTGTGACCGAAATAAACGAACTATTCCTTTTTCCTGTATTTGATTTAATGAGTGTAAAATAACGGATGCCATCCTGCCCTTGTGATATTCGTTTGGCCCGTAAACATTAAAGAATTTTAAACCTGCCCAGAAATATGGTTTCCTCTCCTGCTTCAATGCCCATTTATCAAAATCATTTTTTGAATCTCCATATGGATTCAAAGGTTTTAATTTCGCTATTAATTCTTCGCTGTCATCATAACCAAATTCACCCAAACCGTAGGTGGCAGCGGATGAAGCATATACCAACGGCAACCCGAATTCAACACATACATTCCAAATATCTTTTGAATAATTCAAATTTAGTTTATCAAATATTTCTATATTGAACTCCGTTGTATCTGTACGGGCACCAAGATGAAAAACAAATTGGACCCAGCGTTGATTTTCCCGCAACCACTGAATAAATTCCTCGCGATGGACTTTTTGCGAATATTTTTTCCCTTCCAGATTTTTCATCTTTTTAGGATCAGAAAAATCGTCTACAAGAATAATATCAGTAAAACCTTCCTGATTTAATTTGGCAACCAAACAACTGCCAATGAACCCTGCTGCACCTGTAACTATAATCATATTAGAAGATTTGAGATTTGAGATTTGAGATTTAAGACTAAAGCCAATCTTATTTCAAACCCAATATTTTACAAAAATATATTTTCTTCAATTTTACTAATTATCCCGGACTCCTGAGCTTTATCAAATAATAATTGCACTGCACGTTTACCTTCCTCACCTAAATCAATAGAATAATTATTTACATACAAATTAATATGCTTATACATTACCTCTTCACTCATTTCCTGTGAGTGTGTTTTCACAAAATCAAGACTTGATTTAGGGTTCGCAAATGCAAACTCAACACTTTTGCGTAAAACACGATTTATCTTATTTTTCAGGTCGTCGGATGTTGCACGCCTGAGCACTATTCCTCCTAATGGAATAGGAGTTTTAGTTAATGTTTCCCAATATTCGCCCAGGTCCAAGATCTTTTTCAATCCTTTTTGCTGGTAGGTAAAACGGTTCTCGTGAATAATCAATCCTACATCAGCTTTTCCCGAAATCACGGCATCTTCAATATCTGAAAAGAGTGTTTCAATTTTATTTTTAGCATGAGGGAAAGCCAATGATAACAGGAAGTTTGCGGTAGTATATTTTCCGGGTATTGCGATAGTAAGATTTGAGATGTGAGATGTGAGATCTGAGATGCTACCGTTTTTGGTAATAAGCAAAGGGCCACAATTATTACCTAAAGCGCTCCCTGCATTTAATAATTGATACGGCTTCGTGAGGTAGGCATAGGCATGATAACTCAATTTAGTAATATCTAATTCCGTTCTGAAAGCTTTTTGATTTAATGCTTCTACATCATCGATAACAACATCAAATTGCAATCCTTCGGTGTCAATTTTATGATGAATCATTGCATCGAAAATAAAACAATCATTCGGGCAAGGACTGAAGCCTAGAGTTAGTTTTGAGTTCTGAGTAATGAGTTCTGAGTTAGTATTCATAAAGGCTGTTCTAAAAAATATTTTATTGCTTATCTGCTTTAGACATGCTGTCTTTTATTGTTTTGTAATTCCTGC
>JAVHPR010000307.1:0-10964 GCA_036170695.1 Bacteroidia bacterium | reverse complement strand
CAAAACTGCAAAAAACATATGGAGGAATAAATGTTGACAGGGGAGCTTGTATTAGGCAAACAACCGATAAAGGCTACATAATGGTTGGTTATACCAACAGTGCCGGTGCAGGTGGATATGATGTATATTTAATAAAAATTGATTCTCTCCTTCAGCCTCAATGGACAAAAACCTATGGTGGAAGTGACTGGGATTTTGGAAAATGCGTTGAACAAACAACCGACGGAGGTTATATTATTTGCGGCTCAACCTACACTTACGGTCAAGGAAATGAAGATTATTATTTAATAAAAACAAATTCAAGCGGAGATACTTTATGGACAAAAACATTTGGTGGCGTTAACGAGGATGTGGCTAACTCAGTTGTTCAAACAATTGATGGCGGCTATATTTTAACCGGTACTTCAAAGAGTATGGGAGATACGCTTGGCGACATTTACACTGTTAAAACAAATTCATTGGGCGATACCACCTGGACTAACAAGTTTGGTGGGACTCATCTTGATTATGGAAATGATATTTTGGAAAGTCGTTTTGGCAGATATATTATTGGAGGTGAGTCACAAAGCCTTGGAAATCCTGACTCTGACGGAATTATTGTAGTAATCTCAACAACAGGATCAACAATTGGATTAATGTACCGGACTTATTTGCCCGATTTTGATAATGTTGAATCAATAGCAGAAGATACCAGTGGAAGAATAGCCATGACAGGCAGAACAATTACAAATGGGGATGCTTATGGAAATGGAGATGTTTATTTCTCACTGATTAATAAAGATTGGGGATTTATAAATGCAACCACATTCGGTGCCACTGGTTATGATAAAGGATGTTCTATTGAACCAACAAAAGATAAAGGATTTATTATTTGTGGTTATACCACCAGTTTTAATAATTTTTTGGATGACATTTATCTTATTAAAACTGATTCTACTGGTATTGCGGGTTCTGGCGAGAGTCTGGTCTCCACTAATATTCAATCTTTTTCTTCTTCAATAAATAATTCTGAATCCAAACTATTTCCTAATCCTGCAAGCACCAGTGTATCATTTTATTCTGAAAAAATAAAAGACGATGTCCTTGTTCAGGTTTTTGATGTGATTGGTAATCTCTTACAGAGTGAAAAAATAAATCAAAACCAAAAGTCTTTGTATTCAATAAATATTTCTGATTTGGCAAATGGAATATACATCCTGAATATTTCAAAAAACGGTGATTCCTTTTCTCAAAAACTAATTATTCAGCATGAATGATCCATTCAATGATTTCAAAATCAGCCTGACCAAATGTTGAAAATTATTTTCTAATAATGTACTCCACTTTTTCGGGATTCATTTTAACGGATTTGATCTCTTCAGGAAATTTAAGTAATTGGATTTTCAGCTTATTACTGCCCGGTTCAATTTTTAAATAATCTACTACAGCATGGAATTGTAATGCATTAATTTTTTCATAATTCTGAAATGCAACATTATATTTTATTGAAACTTTATCCGGAAAGAGTTTAAGTCCATAGCCAGCCGGCAAATTTTCAATTTCAATAGGCAGTTCAATATTTGCTTCGGTATATTTAGTAACCTTTACTTTTGCCTGAACTGATAATTGCGACAATTCCATTAATGCTAGGCCTGGAGTTTTTAAAATATTGAGTTTGATGGTAAGAGAATCTTCTACGCTATTTAAAATCTTTGGTTCTGTTTCAACATAATTGATTCTTTCAATTAAATTGGCGGAACCGGAAATAAAAATAAATTCAGGACTTAGCTTAATTGCATCACAATGTTGATTGACATTATCAAAATTTATTTTCAAGTTTGATTTTACCGGAACTTTTTTAGTAATTTTTTTATTGAAATTAAAAAGGATAGTGTCAGGATAAATTTTTATGACTTTTATATCATTATTAAACTGGGAAGTAATTTTATCGATTCTTAAGTTGGTTAATAAGTAATAATTGTTTTTTATTGCTAAAGCTTTTGCGTCTTTTATATCTATCAATAATGTTTCCTTATTCCGTTTAAATTTATAAATCAACAAATTAAAACCACTTGATTTTATTTCAATGTCAATGGTTTCAGGTAAAGTATTAGTAATTACTTTATGGGAAGGTATATTTATATATGAAACAGGGAAGTTTAATTCGATAGTATATTCTTTTGAAAGTGACATCATCACCCAAAAAAAAGTTGATACTAATAAACAAAATAAAAATGTTACCACTCTTTTGTTCAAGCGGATACCTTCTTTTTCGGAAGTAACTCCTCCCTGCCTCCCCATAGGGGAGGAGGTGATTCGTTTGAAAAATTGTTTAAGCATAGTTTGTTAAATGCCTTACTACCATAAATCCCAAATGGGAAAAGATTGTACACGAAAGTATTTCTCATCCTTTTCCGGGAGGAGGAGGGGAAGGGCTTTTTACTTTTGCTCTGCCCCAATCATCGTTGAGGAATCCATTGAAATTGCACTTTTCTCAACTTTAAGTTTATGTCCACCTTCAACCTCAATAATAAAAGTAGTATCCTGAACATCAACAATTTTTCCGTGAATACCACCAATTGTAACTACTTTATCGCCTTTTGTAATATTTTCACGAAACTTTTTCTGATCCTTAGCTTTTTTCATTTGAGGGCGAATCATAAAAAAATAAAATACTACGATAATTAAAACCAATGGAATAAATTGTCCTAATCCTCCGGCTGCACCGCCACCTGTCATTAATAAAATGTTTGTTGGGTTCATAATTTAGTTTAATTTAATTGTTTTATGTTATTGTTTTTTGTTTGTTAATCCTTATTTTTTTAATCCTTTATTCCTTTACGCCTATAACCTATTTACTATTACCTATTTCCTATTACCCTATTTAAAATTAATTTTCTTCCGGAACAAAAATAGTTGAAATAATAGTTAATTTTTTAGTACTTGGATTACAATTAGTAACCAAAGTTATTGTTTTTTCCACTAAGCCCGTTTTCCCTTCACTATTAAATACTACATCAATTTTATTTTCTTGTCCTGGTTTAACCGGTTGTTTGGGATAGGTGGGAACGGTACAACCACAGCTCCCTTGCGCCGATGAAATAACTAATTCTGAACCGCCGGTATTCTTAAAGACAAATGAGTATGATACTTTCTCACCTTGTTTAATTTTTCCAAAATCATGTTTTTCTTCGTTAAATGTTATTACAGGAGCCGATCCCAATTCAGCTGGAATACCGGATGCTGTGGAAGGGACATTAATTACATCGGTTGAAATTGTATTTTCACTTTCTCTTTTTGAATCAGTATTGCAGGCTATAGCGATGCAAAGCAAAAGAAAAACTGTCAAAATTTTCACAATTGAATTCGTATTCATTATATTTTGCAAAATTTAAAGAATCATACCAAAACATCTCTACTTCGACTTCGCTCAGTACAGGCTCTGCAACACTCTACCTTACGCTCCCCCCTTCTCATCCTCACATGGCCATTACACAAGGGGGAATAAGAATGTGCTAAAATTATAAATTATTCATTATTCCTGCATCAGCACATCAGCAAATTAGCACATCAGCTCATTATTTTCACTCCATCAGGCCACGACCAATTTTATTAAGTTTATTTCCTGTTTTAAAATCAACAAGCAATTTATCTAAAATACCATTGATAAATATTTTACTTTTTGGAGTGCTGTATATTTTTGATATTTCAATAAACTCATTTAATGAAACCTTAACCGGGATATTTGAAAAAAACAATATTTCTGTAATTGCCATCTGCATCAGTAAAACATCCATCATTGCTATACGCTCAACTTCCCAATTTTTCGTTTTATCTGCAATTAGTTTTTTAGTGTCTTCTTCTTGTATCACTGTTTGACGAAACAGGTCTTTTACAAACTGCTCATCTTCTTCTTTATCCTTATACAAAGGAATCAAAGCAAAATCAGGATTTGAATTTTCCTTAAACGATTCTATGGTTTTTTCAACCATAGGATTGACAAGGTAAATATCATCACCCCAATGCAGATTTTTTTCTTCGTAAAAATGATTCAACAGTTCATAATCCGCCATGTGTTCTCTGAAAATTTCAAGAGCAAAATCAAGATGAGTTTGGTATGAATCGTCCGAAACATTCATGTATTTGATATACTCTTCGCTGGCAATAATGTTGTTCATTATTTTTCTTACCAACTCAAACTCATTATTCCAACTGATTCTGCGGTTATTGATTTCGCGCTTCAAATGAATGTTCTCGCTCAATTGAATAATAAATTTATTCTCGATAAATTTTAAATTTGGATTTAAATCATTACTGGTAGGAAGCCTTTTATTTTTAGCATCTTCACTCAATGTGGTTGCTACATGGTGCAATTCTACAAGGAATGCCAACTGGTAAATATAGAGGTCATAAATTTTATCTATCCCGATAAACAAATCACGCTCGCCCTTTGGTAAATCCTTATTATCGGACTGAAAAAATGCGTACAAAGCCTGCATTACCTTTATTCTCAAATACCTCCTGTTTAACATCTATTTATAACGAATTATGAATTTATACAAACCTCCTTACCCTGACAGGGTTTCGAACCCTGTTAGGGGTATTTACCCCATGCTACTTCAAACTTTTAATGATAAATTTCTCCAATATAATAGTTGTTTTCTGCCTAATACAAACTAAATCTACACTAATTCTGTAGCCTAGTCTTCTCCCTAAACTGAACCCCAACCCTCACCCTAACAGGGTTTGAAACCCTGTCAGGGGAGTCGGATTTTCAGATTGAACGTTTTTAAAAAGTAAGTTTAACTTTACCAATATCAGCAATACGCTTTTCTGCAAGGCGATTCGCAGCCATGTAAGTAGGAATATTTTGATCCTTAGAAACCTTAAAAATATCCAATGTTGTTTGGTATATTTTTTCGGCATGTGCCAAAGCGCGTTCACGGTTATAACCTTCCAATTCGTAATAAACATTGATAATGCCACCTGCATTTACAACGAAATCGGGCGCATATAAAATACCTTTTTCGATCACCATTTTACCATGAAGATTTTCATCGGCAAGTTGATTGTTTGCTGCACCGCAAATAATTGAACATTTTAAACGATTTAAAGAATCTGTATTTACAGTAGCACCTAAAGCGCATGGAGCATAGACATCCATATCTAAATCAAACAATTTATCCGCTGCAACTACCTCAGCACCGGTTTCTTTTGCAACCACTTTTAAACGCTCTTCATTAATATCATTGATAAACACTTTAGCGCCGTCTTTTACAAGATATTTAACTAAATTTTCACCCACATTTCCGATGCCTTGTACCACCACTTTTTTACCGGCCAGATTATCGCTTCCCCATTTTTCCTTTGCAGATGCTTTCATGGCAATATAAACACCATAGGCAGTAACAGGTGAAGGATCACCGCTACCTCCCATATTTTCAGGTAAACCGGCCACAAAATCAGTTTCCATTTTAATGTATTCCATGTCTCTTGTAGATACACCAACGTCTTCGGCAGTAATATATTTACCTCCAAGGCTATTGATAAATTTACCAAACCTGCGCATCATTGCTTCGTTCTTCTGGGTTTTTGAATCACCGATAATTACTGCCTTTCCACCACCGAGGTTCAAGCCAGCGGCAGCTGATTTATATGTCATACCGCGTGAAAGTCGCAAGGCATCAGTAAGAGCTTCCATTTCATTTTTATATGTCCACATACGGGTACCTCCTAAACTTGGACCGAGTATAGTATTGTGAATTGCAATAATTGCCTTCAATCCGGTTTCATTATCATTACAAAACAACACTTGTTCATGGTTATTCAAGGTCATTTGGGCAATTACTGGGTTTACTGCCAATGATGAATTTTTAATATCCAAAACTTCTATCATAATTAATTTGTTTTAAAATGGTTTATATTATTTAGTATTTTTGAGGGTATGTGAGCGCCTTCAAATTATTTCCCGACAAAATTATATTAATTTTCCGAGTTTAGGCATGGTTGATTACTTAATTAACGGGTTAAATAAAGTTTTCCCTAATAAAATACAAAATTAGCTCAATATAAGCAGCTCAGTAATAAAAATGAAATCACTCAACTATTTAAACAAATACTTTTATAAATATAAATGGCGGCTGTCTCTTGGGATTGTATTTGTTGGCATTTCAAATTATTTTGCTGTCGATGGCTTTACCTATGCCAGAAAGGCTGTTGATTTCATTAAAAACAATATCGATAATAGTGATAAAAATTATTTACAGAATCAATTATTATTTTATGCCGGAATAATATTAGCATTAGCTGTTTTAAGTGGAATATTTTTATTTTTTACCAGGCAAACGATCATTGTAATGTCGCGATTGGTTGAGTATGACTTAAAAAATGAGATTTACGCTAAGTATCAACAATTGGATCTGGCCTTTTACAAGCGCAACAATACCGGTGATATGATGAATCGCATCAGTGAAGATGTGGGCAGGGTGAGGATGTATATTGGTCCTGCAGTTATGTATATTTTAAATACTATTTTTCGATTTGTTTTAACGATAACGGCAATGATACATGTAAATGTACAACTCACCTTGTATGTTTTAATACCCTTACCAATATTAGCTTTTGCTATTTATATTGTCAGTTATATCATCAACCGGAAGGGAACACTTATTCAGGAAACATTATCAGATATTACAACCCATGCTCAGGAGGCATTTTCGGGTATTCGTGTATTAAAAGCTTATGGTCGCGAAAATTATTCCATTCACAAATTTGAAGAACAAAGTGGCGAGTACCGAAAGCGCACGATGGGATTGGTAAAAACAGAATCGCTATTTCAGCCTATCATGATATTATTAATTGGCTTGAGTAATATTTTTATCGTTTATATTGGCGGTAAGCTTGCTATTGAAGGGAAAATAAGCTACGGAAATATTGTGGAATTTATTTTATATGTAAATGCTTTGACATGGCCAATAGCCTCATTAGGATGGGTAACTTCACTTATACAAAGAGCGGCAGTTTCCCAAACACGTATTAATGAGTTTTTGGAAACGGCGCCTGAAATATTAAATTCCACTGAGGCTCCAACTAAAATTGAAGGAGATATAGAATTCAAAAAGGTAAATTTTATTTATCCCGATTCCGGTATTCAAGCATTGAACGATGTTTCATTCAGCATTAAGAAAGGAAAATCGTTGGCTATTATTGGTCGCACAGGTTCAGGAAAATCCACTATTGCTAATCTTATTTGCAGATTATATGATGTGAATTCAGGCGAAATTTTGCTTGACAATAAAAATATTAAAAATATTAATTTATTTGAAATGCGTTCTCAAATAGGTTATGTACCGCAGGAAGTATTTTTATTTTCGGACACTATCTTAAACAACATTGGTTTTTCAATGGATTTGATAGATACAAAAGCCATTGAAGATGCAGCAAAAAATGCAGCAATTTATTCGAATATCATGGATTTCCCATTAAAATTTGAAACAGTTGTTGGTGAGCGGGGAATTACTCTTTCAGGAGGACAAAAACAACGCATTTCCATTGCACGTGCCATTATTAAACAACCTCAGCTATTGGTTTTCGATGATTGTCTTTCAGCAATTGATACGGAAACAGAAGAAACCATACTCAATAATTTAAAAAGGATAATGGAAGGGAAAACTTCCATTATCATAAGTCACCGTGTTTCATCAGTAAAAAATGCTGATTCGATTATTGTTCTTGATCGGGGAAAAATTATTGAACAAGGCAACCATACTGATTTGATAAATAAGAAAGGAACTTATTTTGAACTTTTTAAAATGCAGCAGTTGGAGAAGGAAGTTAAGAGTTGAGATCGTTTTTGAGTAATTATTAATAGACGCAGTGTCATGTCGAGGTTTGGCGAGATATCTTTTTTATGTGAAAAAGATTCCTCCACTTCGGTCGGAATGACGTACAATACGTCAAAACAAATTTAAATAACAGTCGTTTTAAATTTCTAATTTATTTCGTTAGCGCATTAATAATATCATAACGTGTAATGATATATGTTTTATCTAATTTAAAATCCTTAACCAAAACTGCCGGATTTTTATCCGTAATCATCGCGGAAAGTGAATCAATTGGAGCTGAAATATCAACAAAAGGAAATGCAGGCTGCATAATGCTTTCTACTTTTTGATTCTTTATTTCGGGATTGGCAACTATTTTGGAATACATCAAACTTTCATTAAGTGATCCTATTATTCTTCCATCATTTGTTACAGGAATCTGGGAAATATTCATTTTGTTCATCAACTTCACTGTACTTTCTATGGTATCAGTACTTTCAACTGTAATTAATTTTCCGTTTGTATTATTGTTTACCAGGTCTTTGGCTTCCAATCCTTTTTTATCGAAAAATCCTTTTTCCATCATCCACTCATCATTAAACATTTTACCTAAATAACGTGTTCCATGATCGTGGAAAATTACAACCACAACATCACCTTCTTTTAATTCATCTTTCAATTGCATCATTCCTGCCATAGCGGAGCCGGCTGAATTACCTGCAAAAATGCCTTCTTTTTTAGTAATCTCGCGGGTCATGATTGCGGCATCTTTGTCGGTCACTTTTTCAAAGCGATCAATCACATTAAAATCGACATTGGCTGGTAAAAAATCTTCTCCTATACCTTCGGTGATGTATGGATAAATTTCATTTTTATCAAAAATACCGGTCTCTTTGTATTTTTTGAAAACAGAACCATAAGTATCAATTCCCCATACTTTTATATTTGGGTTTTTTTCTTTTAAAAAACGTCCTGTTCCTGAAATAGTGCCTCCCGTTCCAACACCTACCACAAGATGCGTGATTTTACCTTCTGTTTGTTCCCAAATTTCCGGGCCGGTTTGTTCGTAATGAGCTAATGAGTTGCTCAGGTTATCGTATTGATTTGGTTTCCAGGAATTAGGAATTTCTTTTTCCAAACGTGAAGAAACAGAATAATAGGAGCGGGGGTCTTCAGGATCAACGTTAGTGGGGCAAACAATCACATCGGCGCCAAAAGCACGTAAGACATCTACTTTTTCTTTCGATTGTTTATCAGTAGTTGTAAAAATACAGTTATACCCTTTAATGATAGATGCGATGGCTAATCCCATGCCCGTATTTCCGCTCGTACCTTCTATGATTGTCCCGCCGGGTTTTAGGCGGCCGTCTTTTTCAGCAACTTCAATCATTTTCATGGCCATACGGTCTTTTATGGAATTACCAGGATTAAAGGTTTCTACTTTTGCATAAACTGTTGCTTTAACATTTTTAGTGATGTTATTGATACGGACCAAAGGTGTGTCACCAATGGTTTCCAGGATATTATTACAAGCTTTTCTCATCAGGTGATGTATATTGGAATATTACTAATTAGTCTTTGTTTTTCAAGGTACGAAAGTACTAATTTATATGAATGGTTTATTCTAATGAGATCACATTTATTTCAACTCTCCTGTTAGCTTCACTTTCGATTTCATCTTTTGGGTGAGGGAAAAGCATTTTGCTGGAAGCATATCCGATGGTGGTCATCCTTGTTGTTTCAATACCTTTTTTATTCAGGTAATCATATACTGTTTTTGCGCGGTTATTGGATAGGATTTGTTCGAAAACTTTCTCTTCTTTTGTATTTCCGCCTGCATTTACATGACCTTCAATTTGTATTAACATTTTATTGTTTTTTTGCATTAATTTAAAAAGTGCTTCAACGGATGAATAGCTTGAAGGTAATAATTCAGGAGAATTCCCGTAAAAGTTTATACTACGTATTTCATATTTTTTTCCTTTTTTTAGTCTGACTAATATGGTATGGATATTAACAAATGAATTTGTTTGTTTTAATTCTTTTGTATTAATTGTTTTAACTGCAATAAATGTACTATCCGAAGAATAATCAAGCGTATAATCCTCATTCATCCTTAATCCGGCATTTATCGTGTATTTACCGTCATCCGAAGTTCTTAACTGCTTTACAATTGTTCCTTTATTGTCAGTAAGGGAAACCTCCGCTTTTATGGGTACACTATCGGCATTAATAACCACCCCTGAAATTGAAACCTGCTTTATGTAATTAAAATTTAAAGTGTGTCCTTTCCCTTCAGGATATACATTATCCAATACAAGTATATATTTTTCTCCTTTTTGAACACTAACTGATTTCGAATAGGCGGAACCTATACCTTTTCCAACAAATTCTTTTATTGCCTCCATGGATAATCCTGTATTTCCTTTTGTTTGGCTGTTTGCACGTGATAAATTGGAACGAATTGGCTTGATCTTCTTTTTTTGCAGGGACTTGCAAAATGTTGAATCAGTATATTTATAGAGCAAAAAGTCATAATCATTTGTTGTATCCTGAGGAATAATTTCAAATACAAACTCCCCATCAAAATTAATATTCAATAAATACCATGCAGAATTATGTTCTTCTTCGAAAGAAAATTTATCGGATTTGTTTTTCGATTTGATTTCCTGAACAGAACCAAAACCAAGGGGAACTTCTGTTAAACCATAGGTTGATGATTTAACTATATTGATTTTAACAGCATCCTTGCAATCACAGGCGAGTTTTTTTATAACGACAGGGATAGGTTTTGGGGCAATTTTTTTGACACTGTTTTTTTGTGCTAAAGCAGAAATAAAAAACAGTACAAAAATTATGGCTAAAAATGAATTTCGGATTTTCATATTTTTCTATTTTATATCCATAATGCATCGGATAATAAAAAGATACAAAATATTTTCAGCTATACCTAATTGCTTTAACAGGAGTGATTATTGTGGCATTTTTTTTCGTTTAAATTTTTTCTTTGGGTTTCGACGGGTATCCCAAAAGGTAAGTAATTCAATGTGTTTTGGTTTTATTCGATACAAAAGTAAATTATATCTAGTAATTACAGCTTCGCGAATATTTTGCTTTTTTGATTGGCGAAACATGAGTGGATTTTCGGAAATGTAGGAGATG
>JAVHPR010000306.1:0-2127 GCA_036170695.1 Bacteroidia bacterium | reverse complement strand
CGGAAAACACCTGTTTTTTAACATTTGTGCCGGAATTAGCTGCAATGTGGGTTAATACAAAGTTGGTTGATGTGATTAAAGAATCTGGCAATAACCATTCGGAGAAATTGATGGAGTTAATTCATGAAAATTTTGAAGCATCCCATCAGTTAGCCACACGCAATACAAAAGAGATTCTTGATTTCTACAATAAACACACCAACCTTGCTATTAATTTTAATCAAAAATTTGGAGATAGCATAAACGCTCAAATAGAATCGCTTTATAGTATTCAGAGTAAAGGCCTTGAAAAATTCACAAATTGGGCATCGGAATGGTGGAAAATGGATGCTAAAGTAAAACACTAATTTTTTATTTTTCCAATTCCAAACTAAAATAAATAGAGGGTTGTCTTTAACCAGATGAATCTATAGAAGACCACCAGTATCAATATTGGGGGTCTTCGGCTATTTTAGACCAGAGCAATACGAGGAAGCGTGCAACAAATCAGTTTTTAACAGGAATGAATAAACCTTCCTTTTCTAAATATGCTAATGCAAGCCTGATTTTAAAATAATTGAGCTCTCCATTTAAAAAGTCGAAAACATCCTTCAGCTTTTGAGTTTTCCCGATAGTTTGCATCGCTGTATTTACTCGATTTATTTCTTCCTGATTCACATATTTTTCAATGGAAGTTATATCTCCCTTCAAATATAAATACGCTATATGCGAATAAATTGTAGTTAAACTTAAACTTCGTTTTAATGCAATTTCATTTGGGGAAATATTTTGATTGAGTAGTTGAAATGTTTCTTCATATGTATTTTCTTTCGGAGCTTTTGTTGAAATCCCATAACACATTTCATGAATTAGCTTCAGAAACCCCTGCCCATATTTTTCAAATTTATGCTGTCCTACTCCAGAAATACCGAGCATCTCCTCTTCTGTCAGTGGTTTCTCTGAAGCCATTTCACGTAAAGTGGCATCACTAAAAACAATATACGCCGGCAATCGTTCTGCATCAGCAATTTGTTTCCTCAATTTACGTAAGGCTTCAAATAAAACATTCCCATCGCCTTGTTCGGTGTATTTCCCCCGTTTTGATTTGCGTTCAAAAGGCAAAACTGCTTTTAGTTGAGGTTGTACCAGATCCGCTCTGCGCTTACTGTACAATACTTCTTTTCCCGATTCGGTTATTTTTAAAGAAAATCCTTCATCATAAGCAATTTCAACCAACCCAAGGTTTAACATCTGCAAGATATACTGTTCCCAGCTTGCGAAGCTTAGGTCAGCTCCCGCACCATAGGTTCTAATTTTATTATATCCATGTTCAATGAGTTCCCCTTTTGACGAACCCCTCAACACATCTATTAACATGGTAGTTCCCACTTTCTCTTCCATCCGCATCATGGCAGATAATGCTTTCTGAACTAATAATGTTCCATCAAAATGCTGACGTGGATTTTCGCATACATCGCAATTACCGCAATTTTCCTGAGGCGTCTCACCAAAATAACTTAACAAAATTTTTCTGCGGCACATATCTGCTTCAGCAAATTGCTGCATTCGCCTAAGCTTCTCCAAATTTATTTTTGCCAGACTCCCTTCCTGTGCAAACTTGGTTAACAGCACCAAATCAGCAATATTATAATACAATATTGTATCGCTGTTTAACCCATCACGCCCGGCACGCCCTATTTCCTGGTAATATCCTTCAATGTTTTTCGGCAGATTAAAGTGGATTACCCAACGTACATTGGATTTGTCGATTCCCATGCCAAATGCCACAGTAGCACAGACCACTTGTAATTTGTCATTTATAAAATCCTCCTGCGTTTTATTACGTTCATCACTCGATAATCCGGCATGATAACAACCCGCTCTGATTCCTTTTGCTTTGAGGGCATCTCTTAATTTTTCAGTCGTTTGCCGGCTCAGGCAGTAAATAATTCCCGCTTCGTTTTCACGATCAGCAATAAATTCAATAATCTCTTTTGTCCGCTCCTTGGGCTTTATACCCGACTTTACAGTAAGGCTCAAATTAGGACGGTTAAAGGATGCCACAAACACTTCTGGATTTTGCAAATTGAGTTTTTTTACAATGTCTCTGCGCGTGGTTTTATCAGCTGTTGCGGTTAATGCGATTAC
>JAVHPR010000305.1:0-2133 GCA_036170695.1 Bacteroidia bacterium | reverse complement strand
GGAAACTGAAATTGGCGAAATAAAGGTATATCGCCTGCCACATAAATAATTTGTTTTGGGTTTGATGCTTTAATTTTCTGAAGGTTTGTAAGGATAGTGTTTATATAAATATCAAACCCCGATTCGTCATTAATTATATTTCTGAAAGTAAAATTAGCAGAATTGCTATCTGTACTAATAAATATGTCAGAAGAAATTTTGTAATAGTTGCATAATTTTACAAGCTCATCCATACTTAATACTGATTCGCCTCTCATTCTACGGTAAGCACCATCATGGCTTATTCCGAGTACTTCAGCAATGTCATTAGCGAGCGAAACATTTTTTGGAACCGACAGCTTTAGATTTTCGAAAAACTTAACCTGTATTGGATTTTTTATTGAAAAATCTTCCATTTTATTTTATCAAAATTTCATTATTCCTAATAATTTTTTTTGCAAGATATAATAATTTAATAATATGATTTGCAAATATTGCAAAAATTGTCGTTACAAATATAATAATTGCTTTTGGTTTATAGAAATTAAAGAAAATGAAGCAATTGCTTATCGCAAATCCGTTTTTATTACCAGTTATTCTGTCTCAACTTTGCTTCATCAAATTATTATTAAAAACAATTTAAAAAAAATTAAGATGAAAACAACAAATCAAAAAATCAGAACAATGGTGCTTGTAATTGCAACGCTTGGAGCATCTGTGTGCATAAATGCACAAAATCAAACAAAACCTGTTGCAGCAGTTTTGGGAATAGATAGTAAAGGTGTAATACAAGATGCAGAATCAGTTGGTTACATGGTTCGGCTTGAGCTTGAGAAAACAAATGTGTACAATGTTATGGATAAATATGATGTGGCAGAGGGAGTTAAGAAAAACAACATTGATTTAAAAACATGTTTTGGTAAAACATGCGTTGTTGATGCTGGAAAAGTATTGGGAGTTGATAAAATGGTTTCTGGAAACGTAGAACGTTTTGGAGAAAAAATTGTGATTTCATTAAAAGTAATTGATGTTAAAACTGGGGTTGTAGAAAAACAAGATGCAACAGAATATTTGAATCTTCAGCCCGAATTACAGAAAATGCTTATGATTTCAGTGCAAAAAATGCTTGGAATTACTCCTGACCAGAATTTAGTGAACCTTCTTATTAATTATGATGCACCTGTTGAAAGTCCCAGAACACAACTTAATTTAAACGGACCAAGAATGGGTGGGTCAATGATGTTTGGTGATGCAGCAAAAGTTTTAACCGGAAAAGAAAGCAAAGGTGGTTATAATATGTTTCCAGTAATGTTTGATTTTGGCTGGCAACAAGAGTGGCAGTATTTAAGTGCCGGTAATTTTCAGGCATTAGTCGAATTTCTTCCTATGATTAGCGGAATGGAGTCAGGAAAATTTATTCCTTCAATTACCTTTTTAAATGGATTCAGAATGGGAAAAGGAGGTTGGGAATTTGCTTTTGGTCCCTCGTTTAGAATTGTTAAAAAAGCTGATGGTTTTTATGATGAGAATAATTTAATGGGACATGGTAAAAATGAATGGTATATATCAAATGAGTGGAATGTTAATGATACTATTGGAGGTTACTCACATGCTATAACTAATCCTTACCCTATTACAAAACGAATAGATAGCCGTGGTTTACCATATTTATCTACCAGTTTAATATTTGCAATTGGGAGAACATTTAAATCAGGATATTTGAATATTCCGGTTAATATTTTTATCTCGCCTCGAAAAGAAGGAACGACAGTAGGATTTTCTTTCGGCTTTAATATTCAGAAGAAAAAACACATAGAATAATGGCTACTATAGCAATGCTGTTAGGTTTGTTAATGTTTATTTGGGTGCCAATGTTCGTACAAACTACAAAGCCCGACAGAAGTGTCAGGTCTGGCAGCATACAAAAACAAATTGCACTCAATAATATTGAAAAAAAGGATTCAATACTTCTGTCAAGACTTGTAACCGTACGAATAGTTTTAAAAGATGGAAGTATTAAAAAAAACTGCAAAGTGATAGAAATACATGAGTACTGGCTCGTTTATGAAAAAGATGGCAGCCTTCACGACTTGTTAATAGAAAAGATAAAAAGAATAGAAATTGGTGACGGAACAAAACATGCTTTTCTTTTAT
>JAVHPR010000304.1:0-2140 GCA_036170695.1 Bacteroidia bacterium | reverse complement strand
GGCAGGAAGGGGAATTAATTCAACGCTGGATAATTTCAAAAGCGAATTGTAAGAAACCCTTAAAACGGCTGTGGATTTCGTCTCTAACAGAAGAAGCCATTAGGGAAGGTTTCAAAAAACTGAAAGATGGTAAAGATTATGAAAGTCTTTATCATGCGGGGTATTCACGCGCCGCAGCCGATTGGTTATTGGGAATGAATGCCACCAGATTATACACTATTAAATACGGAAATGGGAAACAAGTACTTTCTGTAGGAAGAGTGCAAACGCCAACGTTGGCAATGATTGTAAGTCGTCAATTGGAAATAAATAATTTTAAATCCAATGTTTTTTTTGAATTGAAGACAATTTATCGCGAGGTGATTTTCAGTGGAAACGTAGAACGTTTTTATGAAAAAAACAAAAATGTTGCCGATGATATACTATCCTCTATTAAAGATGCTCCACTTGAGATAACATCGGTTGAAACAAAAAAAGGCAAGGAAACTTCGCCACGTTTATTTGATTTAACATCCTTACAGGTAGAATGCAATAAAAAATTGGGGTATTCAGCCGATGATACATTAAAGACCATACAAAATTTGTATGAAAAAAAGTTAGTCACCTACCCCCGTGTGGATACTACATACCTGCCAAATGACGTTTATCCGAAAATTTCGGGAATCTTAAATAGTATGGTTAACTATCAGCAATTGGTAAAACCATTATTGAGCGAACCTATCCGCAAATCGAACAAAATATTTGATGATAAAAAGGTTACCGACCATCATGCTATCATTCCTACCAATGTTAAAGCACAGGGCTTATCCGGTAATGAAGCGCAGGTATATGATATAATTGCCAAACGGTTTATAGCTGCATTTTATCCCGATTGCGAAGTCGCAAATACTATTGTTTTAGCCGCTGTGAAAGAAATTGAATTTAAAGCAACCGGGAAACAAATTTTAGATCCCGGTTGGCGGATTGTTTATAACAAAGATGCAAGCAGCGACGATGAACAGGAAGAAAATCAGCTATTACCAGCGTTTACGAAAGGTGAAAAAGGTCCTCATAAAGTTTATTTAGCCGAAGGAAAAACATCTCCTCCAAAACCATTTACCGAGGCTACATTATTACGTGCAATGGAAACTGCCGGCAAACAAATTGATGATGAGGAATTACGAGATTTGATGAAAGATAATGGAATTGGCCGTCCATCCACGCGTGCAGCGATAATTGAAACACTGTTTCGTAGGGATTATATCAGAAGAGAACGTAAAAATCTTGTTCCTACTACCACAGGAATGGAATTGATTGGAGTGATTAATAATGAATTGTTGAAGTCGGCTGAAATGACGGGTAATTGGGAGTTTAAGCTTAGGCAAATTGAAAAAGGAGCTTATCAGGCTGAAGCATTTTTGCGTGAGATGAAAACAATGGTAAGTGAATTGGTGACTCAGGTACGAAGTGAAAACAATAAAAGGATTACTATTGCTACAGCGGAAATAGCTGCAAAATCAACTAAGACAGAAACAATTGCTTGTCCGAAATGTAAACAAGGAATCATTCTGAAAGGTAAAAAAGCCTTTGGTTGCAGCAATTATAAAAGCGGCTGTGATTTTAAAATCCCTTTTGATTTGATGGGTAAAAAATTAAGCGATGGTCAAATCTTAACATTGATTGGGAAAGGGAAAACGCCTATTATTAAATCATTTGACTTAAATGGAACAAAAAAAGATGGAATCCTGAAATTGACTTCTTCGTTTAATATTGAGTTTGAAGAAAAAGAAACCAAGGAATCCAAGCAAAAGTCATCACAAGGGGTAAAGGAAAAGGAGCTCTCTCCCACTATTTGTCCTAAATGCGAAAAAGCAAACATCATTAAAGGAAATACCGCCTTTGGCTGTGGTAACTGGAAAAACGGTTGTCACTTTCGTTTGCCATTTGAATTTATGGGTAAAAAATTAAGTGATTCTACTATTCAGACGTTAATAAAAAAGGGCGAAACTAATGCAATAAATGGTTTTATAAAGGATGGGAAAAAAGTGAATGGGAAGTTGAAGTTTGATAGTGAATTCGGATTGATATTGAGCATCCAACAAAATTAGGGTGTACGACAAATTTCCCTAATTTCACCCCTTTGGGGTTTTACAAGACCAAC
>JAVHPR010000303.1:0-2145 GCA_036170695.1 Bacteroidia bacterium | reverse complement strand
GAGTGAACGGTGGGAGCGGATGATTTCGGGGGATACTTTGGAGGCGGAGAAAAAACAGATTGAGAAGGATTTGTTGGAGTATTGTGAGATGGATACTTGGGCGATGGTGAGGATTTGGGAGGTTTTGAGGAATTTGTGAAAAAGGAGTGGGGCTAGTCAAAATTGAGCTATCCGGAAATTCCGGATAGCTCAATTTTACTTTTTTTGGTATAATTTATCACATGAATATTTATCTTGATGAATCGTACAATTTGCAAAAGTCTAAAGGCAAGATGTTTATAAGCATAAATGGTTTTTCTGTTTTACACGATGAGACACTCCTAAAACGCTGAAAACTAATACGAAAGTCATTCGCTCAAACAAGTAGCACTAATCACGTATTTAAAAGTATTGGATATAGACTCATAAAAATAAAAAACCCGCTATAAAAGCGGATTTAGTAAGAGCCTTTTGGGAATGTCTCTGCTTCAACGGGATGCTCCTGATGGAGAGCGCCCTCCACAAAGCTTTACCCTAAGGACTTATCTTCTAAATTTATTAGAACATTTAAACGAAAACTCGTCAATACAAACCGCAGTCATTTTAAAAAACTAAAATATTATCTGTTTTTTGGCTAATATAAAACAAATATTGAACAATTAATAATTAGTATACTCGTAAGGCACACTAATCACAAGTATACTAATTTTCAGTAGTACCTTTATATTATGTCACCTTTACCAACACACAATGTTTGCTTTTTATACACAAATAGTGTACACTAAAAACATATGATCAAAAATTACTATACAGCTATAAAACAGCTACGTTTAGAAAAAAATATTTCACAATCCGAAATTGCCCAAAAGATGGGTATTTCGCGTACCTCATATATTTCTTTTGAACAAGGTAAACGCGATATTAGCCTATCTGAAGCGGCTATTTTGGCCGATATTTTTGGTATTTCCTTGGAAGATCTCAAGAACGGCGTAACTCCCAATGAAGAAAAATACAAACAAATGATTTTGGCTTTTCTGCGTTTGGATAACAAGATTACAAAGACAAAACTTGCTAAATTATTGTATTTTGCCGATTTTGGGTGGTTTTATTCCCACCTAAACAGTATGAGTGGTATGTCCTATCGCAAATTGGCATATGGACCCGTTTCAGATGCATATTTTAGAATCATTGATGATTTGTTTGACAATGGCGAGATTAGTATCGAACAAACCAACGATGGAGCGATGCTAGTCTCCCAGACACGCAGTGGTGCGAAAATAGATTTATCCGCGCTCGACACTGAAGAAAAAAAATTGATATTTGCAATTGAAAAAAAATGGAAAGGTAAAAAAACATCTGAAATAGTTGACTTTACCCACAAACAATTCCCATACATGTATGCGAATGACAACGAAATTGTGTCATACGGTTTGTTTACCCAGGAAAATCCTGATGAAATCTTCTAGGTATGATATACAAAGTTGTTTTTGAAGATTTCACGAAAAGACATTTTATAAAAACCTTTGAAAAGAAATATAAAGGCGCGTGGGATTTTACTTTTACATTGTTACAAAAAGAGTTTGAGCAGATAGATTTACTTTTTTTAAAAAGCGTGGCTGAAATTATAGTTGACGTGGAAGGAATACAAATTTGTAAAACTGAGTTCAAAATTGCAGGAACTGATGTGTCACGCCATGCTTCAGGCAACCGATGTATTGTGGCAATAAAGAAAGATACGTCTACTGTTATTGTCCTTTTGGTATATCACAAAAATGATATTGGCAGTGGCAACGAAACTGCGACGTGGAAAAATATTATTAAGGAAAATTATTCTGAATACAAAGAAATTTTGTAAGGGGTCGAATTCGATGCCTTTAAAGCCGAACCAGGCTCGTTGCATGACTGAAAATGATTTAGAGCAGGCGATGAGGGAGGATTGGAGACGGGTGAAGGGGTGGCGAGCGGGATGGGAATATACTTATCAAAATTAACCTACTTAAATATTTTAATATGAATGCCATCACTGATTTAACAAATAAAATTATTCATTTTAGAGACGAGCGCGAATGGTCTCAATTTCATACACCAAAAAATTTAGCAATTTCATTGTCTCTTGAAGCATCGGAAGTTTTAGAACATTTTCAATGGAAAACTGATGAAGAAATA
>JAVHPR010000302.1:0-2157 GCA_036170695.1 Bacteroidia bacterium | reverse complement strand
AGATATGCAGCTTAGAAAATGTTTACATACTAAATAACTAAACGATTAATAATTATAAAAAGACGTAATGTCATGTCGAGTTTTGACGAGACATCTTTTTTTAATGAAAAAGATTCCTCCACAAGGTCGGAATGACATACAATACGTCAAAGTAAATTTAACTTAACACTAGTAAAGCATAAAAATGACTGAAAAAGGAATACTATACTTAATCCCCACAACACTTGGAGACACTGCCGAAACAGCTGATGTTATTCCTGTTAAAGTAAATCAGATTATTAATTCTATTGACGAATATATTGTTGAAAATGAAAAAACAGCGCGACATTATTTAAAGAAAATTGGAATTACTAAGCCTTTACAGGAAATTATTTTGCATCCCTTAAACCAACATACCGTTTCAAAGGAAATTTCCGGCTATTTGACTTCCATAAATCTTGGAAAAAACATTGGAATCATTTCTGAAGCCGGTTGCCCTGGCATTGCTGATCCGGGAGCTGAAGTTGTAAAACTGGCACACGAAAGAAATATTAAAGTAGTCCCTTTAGTGGGTCCTTCCTCTATTTTTTTGGCTTTAATGGCATCCGGCTTTAACGGACAAGGTTTTACTTTCCATGGATATTTGCCTAAAGAACGCAGCGAACGTATAAAAAAAATAAAAGAACTTGAAAAATTGGCAAAAGAAAAAAAACAAACCCAGCTCTTTATTGAAACACCG
The DNA here is from genome assembly GCA_036170695.1 of Bacteroidia bacterium. Taxonomy (GTDB): domain Bacteria; phylum Bacteroidota; class Bacteroidia; order 2-12-FULL-35-15; family 2-12-FULL-35-15; genus 2-12-FULL-35-15. The sequence goes on along the minus strand of JAVHPR010000302.1, from coordinate 1,439 downwards.
TATCGTAATGCGCATCTATTGGATGATATTTTATCAACCTGTGATAATAACACTCCAATCTGTATTGCCTGCGATATAACTCTTCCCACTGAATTTATTAAAACTAAAAGTGTTTTTAACTGGAAAAAACAAATCCCGGATATTAATAAACGCCCCGCTATTTTCTTGATTTATAAATAATTTAATACCCATAACATGAAATTAACATTTTATACATTTTTATGCCTTACGGTTATAGCTATGTCCCTGAAGGCACAAGATACCACTTCCAATAAAAATTCAAACATTACAGAAGCGAAAATTATTAAAGGTTTTGTAATCTATCCCATCCAAAAACAAATTGGGTACCGAAGTAATTTAACTGAAAAATGGTTTTCTGATTTCAAAGGTGGTATGACCTTTAGTGCCCTCCCCTTCTTTGTTTTGGAATTTAACCGTAATTGCAGATTCGTAAATACTAACAAAGTAAAGGTTTATACCGGAATAGGAGTTACATTCGACAGTTATATCCCCGGCCTTCAAATGCCTTTGGGCATTGAGTTTATTCCACTCGCTGATGTAAAGCAATTAAGTATAATTGTAGAAGCAAAACCTAAAATGTCTTTAGGCCCTACCAACTTTTTAAATATTTCGTTTTCACCACATGTTGGTGTAGCCTATTATTTTAAACTCAAACCAAGAAATACTAAAACGAAATAAAAATGAAAAACATTTACGTTTTATTATTTTTCAGCAGCCTCCTGTTATTTTCAAACTCCTGCAAAAAAGAAAGTTTGAAATATGACACCCGTAGTTTTTATTTGGGCGTAACACCATGGCCTCCTGACTTTACAACAACAGGATACAACCTTAGCTATAACTTTATTAATGATAATTGTGATATAGTATCGCATCATTTCGATGATGGTGTACCCTGGGAAGAAATTTATAGTGACCTCCCATTACCTCAAAAATTACTTGATGATATAAACAGAAGAAAACAAAAAACAAATTCAAATAAAAAAGTATTATTGAGTGTTGCTCCTCTTAAAATTAGTAGAAAGGAACGTGCCGCTTATTATGGTGATTCGCCAAATGCTACCTATGTAAATAGCTGGGCAAACAGGCATTTTAATGATACTACAGTAGTTGATGCTTACGTAAAATTTATCGTTTATTTATCAGACCAGTTGAACGCCGACTTTATTAATTTTGGTGTTGAAAGTAATCTTGGAGACTGGAATACTAGCGACTTTGAAGAATACAAACAATTTCTTTCAATGGTTCATACCAGACTAAAAACATTGTATCCAACCATTCCTTGTTTTATTAGTTATATGATTACACCTGATCCCAAATTTTTAGTAAATGCAAAAGAATTAGAACCTTATACCGACTGGATTACAATAACTAAAGTTTCGGTGCAAATTAATAATCCACTATAACGCTGTCCCTATCTG
>JAVHPR010000301.1:0-11166 GCA_036170695.1 Bacteroidia bacterium | reverse complement strand
CAGGAATTACAAAACAATAAAAGACAGCATGTCTAAAGCAGATAAGCAATATTATACAATTATATTGTACACCTTTATAATTCGATTTTTTTTCAAAAAGCAACATTTTGCCAGTTTGTAGCTAATGAGAGCCTAACATCAGAATACATTATTCTGACTTTCTTAAGGTGGGTACAAAAAAATCGTAGAATCCGTTAAACGATTTTCTTAAAATCATTGTAAATGTATAATATTTGTTGGATTTAGCTATTGGTAAAAGTAATTAAAATAGATATATTTTTTTACTTTTGTTTATCTCAATATAAACATCTGAAATAACTAAACATATGTACGGAAATATTAAAAATCATCTTCAGGCAGAATTAAAAAATATAGAAGAAGCCGGGTTGTTCAAACGCGAGCGTATAATCACCACTGAACAAGGCGCTGTAGTGAAAGTAAACGGGAAAGATGTTATTATCTTTTGTTCAAACAATTATCTTGGATTATCATCTCATCCAAAGGTAATTGAGGCAGCTCATAAAACATTGGACAAGCACGGCTATGGAATGAGTAGTGTTCGTTTTATATGCGGAACACAAGATATTCACAAAGAACTGGAGCAAAAGATTTCGAAGTTTGTGGGTCAGGAAGACAGTATTTTATATGCCGCTTGCTTTGATGCCAATGGCGGTGTGTTTGAATCATTATTAGGTGAAGAAGATGCAATTATATCGGATGAATTAAATCATGCTTCTATTATCGATGGAATTCGTTTGTGCAAGGCTGAGCGCTATCGTTATAAGAATTGCAATATGGAAGATTTGGAAGAACAGCTGAAAGTTGCACAAAAACAACGTTTTCGGTTAATCGTCACCGATGGAGTTTTTTCAATGGATGGCTTTGTTGCCCCTCTCGACAAGATTTGTGATTTAGCTGATAAATACAATGCAATGGTGATGGTGGACGAAAGTCACGCCAGTGGCTTTATTGGGAAAACAGGACGTGGAACAATCGAGTTGAAAAATGTAATGCATAGGGTTGACATTGTTACGGGTACATTAGGAAAAGCGCTGGGGGGCGCTATGGGCGGATTTACTGCCGCTAAAAAAGAAATTGTTGAAATGCTACGTCAGCGTTCACGTCCTTATTTATTCAGTAATTCATTAGCTCCTCATATTGTTGGAGCTTCCATAGCCGTTTTGGATATGTTAAGTGAAACCACAACATTGCGTGATAAATTGGAATCGAATATAAATTATTTCAAGCAAGGAATTAAAAAAGTGGGACTGGAAATTAAAGATGGTGATTCTGCCATTGTTCCTGTGATGCTATACGATGCAAAATTAGCACAGGAATTTGCAGCAAAACTTTTGGATGAAGGTATTTATGTTACAGGCTTCTTTTATCCTGTTGTAGCAAAGGGACAAGCCCGCATTCGTGTTCAGTTATCTGCGGCTCATGAAAAAGAACATATTGATAAAGCATTGGCGGCTTTTGAAAAAGTGGGTAAAACACTTGGTGTAATAAAATCAAAAAACCTGTCAGGCTTACCACACTAGGTTGAAATGCGAATGATTAAGAATTTATAATTAAAAGAGATGGGGATATTTATAATAGCTACTAAAAAAATGAAAAATGTTTTAATGATAACCATAATCGTATTTGTATATGGTTGTACAAATTCACAAAATAGTCCGACAGTAGGTCCATGGATCGCTCCGGCAAGTGTAAATACAGAGATTAATCCCTTTAAAGGGGATTCAACAGCAACAGGGGAGGGTAAGAAGTTATTCATTCAGGCCTGTGCTGTTTGTCATGGTGAAAAGGGGAAAGGAGATGGTATTGGTGGTATAGCTCTGATTCCAAAACCGGGTAATTTTACTTTAGAAAAAACTCAAAGTCAAACTGATGGTGCTTTATTTTGGAAACTCAGTGAAGGACGTGCTCCTATGGCGAGCTATAAGACTTTACTTACTTCTAACCAGCGCTGGCAATTGGTAAACTTTATTAGAACCTTGAAAAACTAATAGGTTGAAAAAGTTTTTATGTGTATATTTAATATAGTACTTAACTAATGTCATGTCAATCGTGAAATATCCTAAAGTCATGCTGAACTTGTTTCAGCATCCATAAGATTCCGAAACAAGTTCGGAATGACCAACAATGCGACAAAACAAACTTGACTTGACACTAAATTGAAAAATAAATATGAAAACTTTCCTATTATCACTCGCGATTATTATTTTAAGTGGTGTTGCATTACAGGCACAAACGGCTACTGATTTTACAGTAACCAATTGTGCCGGAACTTCACAGCATCTATTCGCAGAACTGGAGGCAGGGAAAGTTGTTGTTATGGTATGGGTGATGCCCTGTGGCGCGTGTATAGGGCCTGCAAAAACTGCATTCAATGCATCACAAAGTTTTCAAACCTCTCATCCCGGGAGAGTTTTATATTATTTAGTTGACGATGCTAACAATACAGCTTGCGCCACTTTAAGTTCATGGGCAACAACGAATACAATTTCGCCAAATTCAGTATTTAAAAGTTCTGCAATATTAATGACAGACTATGGCGCTGCCGGTATGCCCAAAGTAGTGGTATTGGGAGGAAGTGCCCATACTGTTTTTGATGATGAAATTAATTCTTTCAATCAGGCGACACTTACTACGGCAATTACAAATGCACTCGCAGCACCAAGTTCAGTTGAAAATTATGAAAAAAACAATGCAAATTTTCAATTAAATCTTTTTCCTAATCCTGTTTATAATACTGCCAAAGTATATTATACCCTGAATCAGGCAGATGAAGTATGTTTTGAAGTATATAATATTTTAGGTAAAAAAGTAAAAACCATTTCCGCAGGAAAACTAACTGCAGGAAAACATGAAACACAAATCGATTTGGAATCTTTAAGTGAAGGCGTTTATTTTGTTCAGTTAAAAACCAATAACAACAGGGAAATGCGTAAATTTTACATTTCCAGATAATTTTTTTTAACTCTTAACTCTTAACTCATAACTCATAACTCTCAACTCACAACTTTCTACCATGCGCTTATTGCTTTTTTTTTCATTTGTATTTGTCTTGTTTTCGAAAACTATTCATGCACAAGGCTGCTGCTCTGGTGGAAGCGGAAGCCCAATTGCCGGTGGCACTTCGCAGGGAGTGTTGAATGAAAGGCAAATGGAATTAAATACCAATTTTCAGAGCATAAGTACAAATAAGTTTTTTGTAAAAGATAAGGATACTACTCCTTTGTTCGATAATTTAATCAGTAACTATTCCTATTTTCGGATAGCTTATGGTGTAACAAAAAACTTTACAATGTCAGTTGAATCAGGCTATTTCATTAATAAAACACAAATAGGACTGCATAAAATAGACACCATCACTTCAAAAGGAATTGGTGATTTATTATTTTTCCCTCGTTATACAATTTATTCAAAGAATGAAGAAACAAAACGTACAGAGGTTACATTGGGCATAGGATTTAAGATTCCATTGGGTAAGTATAATGATTCTACCGTTGTTTATACCGATCCGGTTACAGGTCAAAAACAATATACTACATCTCCTCCTTCAGTACAGCCAACAAATGGTTCACACGATTTTATATTTTACGGATTCTTTTTCAGAGGCTATCCCGAAAAAAATTTCAGAGTATTCATGAATGTACTGTATGTGAAAAAGGGATGGAACCCTTTGGGCGAAAAATTTGGAGATTATGCAAGTGTCGGATTGTTTGCCGGTAAATCTTTTACGAAAAGGTTTGGTGCTACATTACAGGTAAAAGGTGAATGGGTGGGAAAAATGCAGGCAGCTAAAAACCTTGATTTATTAGCATATTACAATGTTGATATCACGGCAACAGGTGGACATAAAGTATTGCTTGTTCCCCAAATCAGCTATAGTTATAAGAAATTTACTGTATTTGCACTTAGTGAATTTCCTGTTTATCAGTATCTTAACGGCGCTCAGGTTGGTTCGCAATACCAGGTCACCGCAGGGCTTACTTATCGTTTTATGATTAAAAAGAGAGAAGTAAAAGAGGAAAAAACGACTTAAAATCACTCAAAAAATCCTTGCTAGCGTTGAGTTAATTATAAAAAGACGTAATGTCATGTCGAGTTTTGACGAGACATCTTTTTTTTATGAAAAAAATTCCTCCATAAGGTCGGAATGATATACAATACGTCAAAGTATATTTAAATAAAACTAATTATCCAGATTAAAATATTCTAATTTTTTCCCTTGCAGCCTTAATACTAATCGGCAAAAGAGAATAAAAAATGGGATATACATTAATGCAGTGGAGAAGCCAAAATGTTCTAATATTATTAGTGATTTACGTTTTAAACGCTCGGCAATAAGATACATTGCAGGTACTAATAATAAAGTCAGGAATGTGGCAAAACCTAAGCCGAAAATCATTGTCCATGATAAAGGTCCCCAAAACACCACCGTATCACCACCCAAATATATGTTTGGTTTACCAGATGCAAATAGCGTTTCAAAATCAATATTAAAACCAACCGCTAAAGGAAGTAAACCAAGTATAGCAGCTGTAGCTGTTAAAATAACGGGCGTCATACGGGTTCGACCGGCTTCAACGGTTGCATCCCATAAACTCATCCCTTTAGCACGTGATGCATCAGCGAACTCAACCAGTAAAATCCCATTGCGCACCACCACACCTGCTAAGGCAATAATTCCCACACCTGTCATTACAATGCTCATATCCATCTTGAACAGGGCCGTTCCTAATAATACACCAATAATGCTGAAGAATATTTCAGTTAAAATAATAAAAGGCTTGCCGATAGAATTAAATTGAGTCACCAAAATCAATAAAATTAAGCCAAATGAAATCATGAGCGCCTTGCCAAGGAAAGCGCCGGTTTCTTTTTGTTCTTCCTGTTGTCCGGTAAATGCAATTTCAACGCTGCCTTGGGTTTTAAAATTTTTCAAAGCCTTTTGTACATTGGCAGCCACTTCATTTTCATTATATCCGGCAACGGCATTTGAGGATAAAGTAATAAGGCGTTTTTGCATTTTACGTTTGATGCCACCATAGGTATTGCTGTATTGTACATCACAGAACGCTGATAAAGGAACACTGCGGATGGCACCTCCCATATTCATATCACGAAAAGTGATTTTTAAATTTCGCAAAGCTTCAATATTATTTCGCTGATCATATTGATATCGAAGCTGAATAGGGTATTGATCATTTGCATCACGGAATTTGCTTACTTCAGCGCCAAATACTGCATTGCGTATTTCCATACCAATTTGCGCAGTACTTACCGCCTCCCTGTTAGCACGTTCGCGGTCAATATTAAAAACTATTTCAGGCTTATTGCTTTCAAAATCCGACTTTAAATTTTCCACCCCGGCAATATTTTGAACATCCATAAAGCGTTTTAAACGGGTTGCGTTGTTTACTATATCATCAAATTTATCACCGCGTATTTCAATATTAATCGGCTTGGCAACCGGCGGTCCGGCAATCTCAGGTGAAACAGTAATGTCTGCTCCTGGAATATTCCATTTTAATTTCTGCAAAGCGGATAAATATTCGAGCGTTGATTTCCCTTCTCTTTCATTAAAAGATACAAATGCGATTGCAATTTTACCGCGGTTAGGATAATCGCTTTGATCCTTGTCACGAGGGTCAGTTGCCTGTTTGGTTACATTGGTAATAATTGATTGTACAATATTATTTGAGTCGCCCAATACTTCATTTACTTTTTTCTCTACAATCATCATTACTTTATTTGTAGAAGCAGGGTCTGTCCCTACAGGGAGTTTCACATAAACATAAACAAAGTTAGGATCACCCTGTGGGAAGAAAACAACTTTCGGACTTCGTATTGCAAAAAACACAATTGAAAACACGAATAACAATAATGTTCCGAGAAGAGCCATCCAAGGCCGTTTTAGGAAACGCACCAAAAGTTTAGCGTAGCGATTTTGCACAGCGGGCCATACTTTTAATTGAAATTTTTCAATTACACGATATAAGAAAAACTTATTGACTAAATAAAAGACGAGGATAAATACAGCCAGATTTGCTATTGCCGGATGTTTTGAAAGGTGCAGCAATACGCATATAACAAGAAATATAAAACTTGTTATAAAAGTTCCGCGCGTCCATTTTGCATTTTTATTTTCATCACTATGCGGTTTCATAAAATCAACAGCAAAAACAGGATTGATGACGTATGCAACTAACAGGGAGGCTAATAAAGTAATTATTAGTGTAATCGGCAGATAGAACATAAACTTACCAATAATGCCATCCCATAATAATAATGGAATAAAAGGAGCCAGTGTTGTTAGTGTTCCGCTTAATACAGGCATAAATACTTCGCCTGTCGCCATTTTAGCCGCCACTTTAATATCCCTTTTACCATTTTCAAAAAGGCGATGTGTGTTTTCAATTACCACAATAGCATCATCAACCACAATGCCCAATGCGAGAAGAAAGGCAAAGAGAACTATCATATTCATTGTGTAGTTGAACCCAAAAAGTGCTCCTAGCGAAGGCATGACCATAAATGCAATAAACATTGAAAGGGGCACTGATGAAGCCACAAATATGGCATTGGTAACGCCCATAAAAAACATAAGAATGAGGGTTACCAGGATAAATCCGATAATGATGGTATTTATTAAATCATGCAAGATGCTGCGTGTCTTTTCAGATTGATCACCGGTAATGGTAACTGTCAGTTCTTTCGGAAGTTCTTTCGCTTCCTGCATTTTTTTTATCGTTTCATTTATATTGTCAGATGCCTGAATTAAATTTTCCCCGGCTCGTTTTACTATATTAAGTGTGATTACATTTTTACCTCTTAGTCGCGCATAGCTTTCCTGTTCCTTATTTCCATCCGTTATTTCAGCAATATCTTTTAAATATAATTTTGCCCCTGTAGGGGAATTAACAATCAGGTTTTTTATTTCTTCAACTGATTTGAATTCCGCTTGTACAGAAAGGTTGCGCTTCATCCCATCCATAGGAACCAAGCCGCCTGAAATATTCATATTTTCGGATTTTACAGCGCGCTCAATATCACCTAAAGAAAGAGTTGCCGCCTGCATTTTATACATGTCAACATTAATTTGAATCTCGCGTTCCAGGTCACCAACCATAACCGCTTTAGAGATTTCTTTCATTGACTCAATCCGATCTTTTAACAGGGTGCCGTATTTTTTCAACTTATTCAAATCCATGTCGCCTGCAAGATTTACATACATTATCGGCATATCCGAAAGGGAAACTTCCATTACGTTGGGCTGACGTGTTAAGTCTTTTGGGAGGTCGGTGGCGGCTTTATCTACCGCATCTTTTACTTTTTGTTTCGCATCCGGAATATTTACATTGGTATTAAATTCAACGGTAATAACTGATACATCCTGCAAAGAAGTAGAGTTCAGCTTTTTAACACCGGAGATTGATTTTAATTGTTTCTCTATCGGTTTAGTAACAAGATTCTCGATGTTGGTTGGAGAATTGCCGACATATACCGTATTAACATAAATAGTAGGGATTACAATATCCGGAAAGCTTTCTTTAGGAATGCTATTATAGGCTGACATACCTGCTATTGCAATAATAATAGTAAGTACGTAAATGCTTATTTTATTATCAATCGCCCAACTCGAGAGTTTAAATTCTTTCATAATTCTTTTTTTATTTTTTATATTCGATGGCATCACCATTATTAATCACATCATAACCCTCGGTGATCAATATATCACCTTCATTTAATCCACCTGTGATCTCTGTTTTTCCGTGATATTCCTTACCTATAGTAACAATGCGTTTTTTTGCAATATTACCTTCTGCAACAAAAACAAACGAAGCGTTATTTTCATCTCTTTGAATTACTTTTACAGATACAACTATGACCGGTTGCGGTGATTGATAATCATTAATATTCAATTTCGCTACCATATTGGGATGATATTCTTTTGTTTCATCCAATAATACTTCAACACTAAAAGAGCGCGTAGTATTACTGATAGAGCGCGAAACGAAATTTACTTTTGTAACGACTGAATCATTTCTATCTGGAAAACGAATAATGACTTCAGACCCTTTTTTAATTTTCGATGCATAACTTTCTGCAATGTCTGCCTTTACTTTTAAATTAGAAAAGTTAATGATGCGAATAGCGGGCATTCCGGGGGCAGCAAGCTGTCCCATTTTTATATCAACAGCGTCAACAGTTCCATTGATGGGAGAAACAATTTTGGACATGGTGAGTTGTTGCTGTAACATATTCATCTTTTTTTCCATGCTTTCTTTGTTTGTCTTTGCCTGCAAATATTGGACTTCAGTACCAATTTTTTGCTCCCACAAGTTTTTTTGTTTTTCGTAAATCTGGTTGACCAAATCAGAATTTATCTGCAAATCGGCTATGCTTTGATTAATAATACGTGTATCTGTTTCAGCAAGCACATCGCCTTTATTTACTTCATCACCAGTCTTAGCATAAATCTTTGTAATTGTACCGGGCATTTCCGTGCTAACCGTAATGTTTTCATCAGCATCGACCCGGCCTTGCACATCAATATAATTTTTAAAAATTTCAGATTTCAGAGCAATTGCTGATACCGTAATTCGACTTTGCAGACTGTCTTTACCAGTCTTCAATTCTGCTTCCAAAACAGATATTTTTGATTTTAGTTCAGACTCTTGTTTCCTAAGATTTTCAAGTTCTGTTTTTTTATCTGTCCCTGAATGACAAGCTATCATTATTAATGCAAGACTTGATACTAAAAGTTTCTTTTTCATTTTATAAAATTTATTGGCCCCTCCAACCTCCCCGAAGGGGAGGCTTTGCGAAACGTGTTTTACTTTTTTTATTGAGTACCACCTCCTCCCCTTTGGGGAGGTTGAGAGGGGCTTTTATTTCAAATTACCATTTGCTTTATCAAAATCTATTTTCGCTACCAATGCATCAAACAGGGCATTAAAATAGTTGGTTTGTGATTCTTTTAAAGCTGTTTCGGCGGCGAGCATTTCAATATTGGAACCTACGCCTTGTTCATATTTAAGTTTAGATAATCGGTAAACTTCTTCCGCAAGTACTATATTCTTCTTTTGATTCTCAAGCGATACAGAAGCGTTTTTTAAGATAGTCATAGAAGAAGTTAAGTCCAAATCAATTGATTTTTTTATGAATTCAATATTGTTTTCAGCCTTTTGAAGTGAAAGTTTTGCTTGCTGGTTTTTTGCGTTGCGCTGTAATCCGTTAAAAATAGGCATTGTAACTTTTGCGCCTACCAGTGTTGTTGGATACCATTCGTACTGTGAACCGGTGTTAAAAATTGTAAATGTATTTCTTTGGGCTGCACGGCTAATCCCCGCATAAGCAAAGGCATTTGGCAAATATGCAAATCGGGTGCGCTTTACATCTAACCCTGCAAGCTTGTATTGGATTTGAAATAAATTGTATTCAACCCGTTTAGTGTAATCAAATTTTTCGAGCGATAGATTATTATTCACATCAAATTTTACATCAGCTAATTTATCTGTTAAGGTAAGTGAAGCATTTATATTCATACCCATTTGATATTTTAATAAGTAGGTCCCAAGCTTAAGCAAACGGTGTATTTTTTCCTGTTCAATCAATAAATTATTATAGGTGACTGTTAATCGGTCTAAATCAATTTTTTCAACAAATCCGTTAGTCAATAAAACTTTGGTATCGTCCATTGCTTTTTTTATGCGCATAATGTTTGCATCCATTAACTTCATTCGTTCCTCATTTATCAGAACGGTGTAGTATGCTTTACTGACCGTTGCCGCTATGTCAATTTGTGAGCGTTGTACAGCCTTGGTTGAAAGTTCCACATATACTTTAGATGCTTTTAATCCTAAAAAATAGTCGCCGCTGAAAATCAACTGGCTTGCATCTATTCCTGCAGAAGCTTGATAGGTTGTACCAAATTTTACCGCAGCAAATGATCCGGGAGGACCACCAAATATTTCAGCCGGAATTAAAGAAGTAGGAATTTCCAAAAAATCTTTCAAATCGAAACTGGAGTTAATTTGCGGAAGTCCCATCCCCATTATTTCGTTTACTTTTTTCTTGGCAATTTCCTCATCGAGCAGAGCATTTTTTATATCATGTTGATTTTGTAATGCGTAGTCAATTGACTGCTGAATTGAAAAAGAGAAGCTGGCACTGTCATTTGCCTGCGCAAAAGAACAGGTTGCAATTACTCCGAATCCAATTATTAATAATGCTTTTTTCATTTTAAATGTTTAGCCCCTCCAACCTCCCCGAAGGGGAGGCTTTGCAGAACGTGTTATTGTTTTTTTTATCAAGCAACGCCTCCTCCCCTTTGGGGAGGTTGGGAGGGGCTTCTACTCCTCCTCCGTTACCTGTTTATGTTTATTTATTAATTTATGTCCCTTTAATGTACAAATGCCATGTAAAAAATGGTCAAGCAAGGCCAATTGCACATCCACAATTTTAAATTTATCCGGAGGGAAAACCAGTGGATCAAAACCCATTTCAACCTCTTCCATTCTAAGCCGTGCAATAATTTTTGTATTTATGTCGGCACGAACAAAACCTTGTTTTATGCCTCGTTTAACAGAATCTTCCACCATACGCTCAATACAATCTTCTTTAAATTGTTTAAATAATTTCCATGAGTTGGGGTGGTATTTTTGCAGGTCATAAAACAAATTCGGATTCATCTTCGTAAACATCATTCCAATGTGGTTCATCATTTCAAAAACCTCTTCTATCACATTTTCTGATTTTTCAGCTGTTTGTCGAAATTCGCATTCATTTATTTTTATGTTGTGAAGCATCAGCGTTTCAACCACTTCGTTTTTGTCGGAATAAAATTGATAAATCGTTTTTTTTGATATTCCCAAATGTCTGGCAATATCATCCATGGTTATGCTTTTGATGCCATACTTAAAAAACAGCTCTTCAGCGCCTTTTAATATTCTGTCTTTGGGTTTCAATTTGAGAATTTTTAAAAATCGGACACAAAACTATGGAAACATTTTTCATTTTCAAAGTTTCCAGCGCTTATTTTTATCCTTTTTCTGTTTTTTCATTATTGTATGGATAAATAATTGTTCCGGAGACGGTAGAATGTATGGCATTTTAAAAATCTGAATAAACATTCAGTTTTTTTTTATTCCT
>JAVHPR010000300.1:0-11262 GCA_036170695.1 Bacteroidia bacterium | reverse complement strand
GCAGATAGGGACAGCGTTATAGTGGATTATTAATTTGCACCGAAACTTTAGTTAAGCATTTAAAAAAAGAAACCATGCCAAAAATAAACATTCTAATTGTTGAAGACGAGAGCATTATTGCCAAAGACATTCAACATAGTTTAAAAAAACTCGGATACAACGTTGTAGAAATATGTTCTACCGGAGAAGATGCGATAAGAGTGGCAGAAGAGCAAAAGCCCGATTTAGTATTAATGGATATTATGCTAAAAAGCGAAATGAATGGAATTGAAGCCGCCATTCAAATTCGCGAAAAATTCGATATCCCTGTCATCTATCTCACAGCCTATGCTGATGAAAGCACATTAAACAATGCAAAAATCTCAGAACCATACGGATATATCATCAAGCCATTTAAGGAAATTGATTTGCGCACATCCATAGAGATGTCGTTGTATAAACACGAGAAAGAGGGTGACGTAAAAAAAGAGCGTGATTTTTTATATTCTCTTGCAGAAAACAAAGATTCAAAAGATATTCTTTTTGTAAAATCAAATTCACGTTTGGTAAAAGTAAAATCCAGCGACATTTATTTTGTTGAGGCTTTGAAAGATTATGTAGTGATAAATACAGCTACTACACGTTATACCATTCATGCTACAATGAAGGATATTGAGAAGAAATTATCCTCAACCGATTTTGTAAGAGTGCATCGTTCATTTATTGTTCGCATCGACAAAATTATTGCTATCGAACAACCGAATTTAATTTTGGAAGATGACAAAAAACTTATCCCTATCGGAGGATCTTACAAAGAAGCGTTGGCAAAATGTTTGAATATCGTTTAGATTATTCAGCCATTTAATTAAAGATCTTTAAAATCAAAAAAGCCTTGAATGTATTATCATTCAAGGCTTTTTTGATTATGCGGAGAGAGAGGGATTCGAACCCTCGGTACCGGTTTCCCAGTACGACAGTTTAGCAAACTGTTCCTTTCGGCCACTCAGGCATCTCTCCTTTTTATTTTAAGGACTGCGAAGTTAGAAAAAAAAATACTATTGCAAAACAAAAAACTAAAAAAGGCATATTCAGCTATTGTGAAAAACATTTTAATAACAATATTGTTTTGCCTTAATAGCGAATAAAAATTCCTTAGCTTTGCAAGAGAGTTTAAATTGATTATGAGCGGATTAAAAAAGATAAAAAAGGCACTTATTTCTGTATATTACAAGGATAATCTGGCACCTATAATCCAGCTATTGAATGAGTTAGGAGTAAAAATTTATAGTACAGGAGGCACCCAGGAATTTATTGAAAAAATGGGGATTGCTGTTACTCCGGTTGAATCATTAACATCATACCCTTCCATTTTAGGCGGCAGGGTAAAAACCTTACATCCGAAAATTTTTGGAGGAATATTGAGCCGTCGGGATCTGCAAAGTGACATCGATCAGTTAGACGAATATGAAATTCCCGAAATTGATTTGGTAATTGTTGATTTATACCCTTTTGAAGAAACCGTAGCATCAGGGGCTAAAGAATCTGACATTATTGAAAAAATTGATATCGGCGGCATCTCCTTGATTCGCGCCGCAGCAAAAAACTTTCAGGATGTTGTTATTATTCCTTCAAAAAAGGAATACAACTCCCTGCTGACTATTTTAACAGAAGGGAAAGGTTGCTCTTCTCTCGCACAGCGTAAATCCTTGGCAGGAACGGCTTTCAATATTTCATCGCATTACGATACCGCCATTTTTAACTTTTTTAATGCGGATAACGATTCTGCTTTTAAACAAAGCATCCAGCAATCGCAGTCGCTTCGTTATGGCGAAAATCCTCACCAAAAAGGGAGATTCTTCGGCAATCTGGATGAATTATTTACTCAATTCGCCGGCAAAGAATTATCCTACAATAACCTCCTAGATATAGACGCTGCAGTTAATCTTATTGCAGAATTCACTCCATCTTCGGGGGAAAGGACTGACGAGAGAGCTACTTTCGCTATTTTGAAACATAACAATGCCTGTGGTCTGGCATCACGGTCAAAACTAATTGACGCATGGAAAGATGCTTTAGCGGGCGATCCTACCAGTGCTTTTGGTGGTGTGTTAATTACCAATACTACAGTTGATATTGCAACTGCTGAAGAAATAAATAAATTGTTTTACGAGGTGATCGTCGCTCCGGCTTACGAACCAGCTGCATTGGAATTATTGAAATTAAAGTCAAAGCGGATTATTCTTCAGCAAAAAACAGTAAATTTTAGTCCTAAGTCATTCCGCACCCTTTTAAACGGGGTTATTGCACAGGATAAGGATTTGAAAACCGAGACAGAAAATGACATGCAAACTGTTACAAAATCGGCTCCAACAACAGTTGAGAAAAGTGATTTAGAGTTTGCGAATAAAATTGTGAAACATACAAAATCCAATACTATTGTGTTGGTAAAAAACAAACAGCTATTAGCCAGTGGCGTTGGTCAGACATCGCGCGTGGATGCCTTAAAACAAGCGATTTTGAAGGCAGAAACATTTGGTTTTAGCTTAAAAGGTGCAGTAATGGCTTCGGATGCGTTTTTCCCCTTTCCCGATTGTGTGGAGATAGCGGGGAAAGCAGGTATTACAGCAGTTATTCAACCCGGTGGTTCTATCAAAGATAAAGAATCGATTTCATATTGTGATAACAGCGGAATATCAATGGTAATAACCGGGACAAGACATTTTAAACATTAACGATTTATTGATGCGGAGATGTGCTGATGTGCTAATTCAGAACAAATCATTCAAGAATCGAAAGCTTATATTTTAATATTTATTTATCCATTAACTAATTAGCACATTAGTTAATCAGCACATCAGAATTATGGGTTTATTTAGTTTTTTAACACAAGAAATTGCAATTGACTTGGGAACAGCCAATACGCTGATTATTCACAACGATAAAGTGGTGGTGGACGAACCGTCTATTGTTGCCGTTGACCGGATTTCCGGCAGACTGATTGCTGTTGGGAAACGCGCAATGTTAATGCATGGTAAAACACATGAAAACATTAAAACAATTCGCCCTTTAAGAGATGGTGTAATTGCAGATTTCTACGCCGCAGAACTTATGATTCGGGGCATGATTAAAATGATTAATCCCGAAAAACGATTGTTCACGCCTTCATTAAAAATGGTTATTTGTATTCCTTCCGGAATTACGGAGGTTGAAAAACGAGCTGTTCGGGATAGTGCTGAACATGCCGGAGGTAAAGAAGTTTATCTGATTCACGAGCCCATGGCCGCTGCAATAGGTATTGGCATTGATGTGGAAGAGCCTGTGGGCAATATGATTATTGACATCGGTGGTGGTACCAGCGAAATTGCTGTTATTGCATTAGGAGGTATTGTTTGTGATAAATCAATACGCATTGCTGGTGATGAATTCACATCCAATATTGAGGAATATATGCGCAGGCAGCATAACATACTCATTGGTGAACGTTCGGCTGAACGTATCAAAATTGAAGTAGGTGCTGCAATGACCGAAATTGATAATCCTCCACCGGATTATGCTGTACATGGCCGGGATTTAATGACCGGTATCCCTAAAGAAATTTATGTATCCTGTATTGAAATTGCCCATGCGTTGGATAAGTCAATTGCAAAAATAGAAGAAGCTATCATGAATGCACTGGAATTAACCCCTCCTGAGCTTTCAGCTGACATTTACCGCACAGGTATTTACTTGGCAGGTGGAGGATCCATGTTACGCGGTTTGGATAAACGCATTTCATTAAAAACGAAATTGCCGGTACATATTGCTGAAGATCCACTACGCGCTGTTATTCGTGGTACAGGTATTGCACTTAAAAACGTTGACAAATTCCCATTCTTAATGAAATAATTTTTGAATTTGAGATTTTTTGAATTGGAGAAATTCGAAAAATCTAAAGTTCAACATCTGCACAATGCGTAACCTGATTACTTTTATTTGGAAAAATTACTTTTTCTTTATGTTTCTGTTAATGGAAGTACTATGTACGTATTTAATTGTTCAGAATAATTATTTTCAAAAAGCAAGTTTTGTTAATTCTTCAAAGCAAATGTCTGCAAAGATTTTAAAAACATCTGCCGATGTGGAAGAATACTTTTATCTGAAAAATGAAAATGAAAAACTAGCGAAAGAAAATGCCGAACTTCGATCGCATTCATTGGTATCCTTCTCCATGTTAGTGAATGACGAATATTTAGTGAACGACACCGCTTTTCATCAAAAATACACCTATACCAACTCCAAGGTAGTAAATAACTCCACCAACAGAAGAAACAATTACCTTACACTTGATAAGGGTTCGGAACAGGGCATAAAAAACAACATGGCAGTTATCACCAGTACCGGCGTGGTGGGTCAGGTAAAAGATGTATCAGAAAATTTTTGCACGGTAATGTCATTATTGAACAGTAAAACAACGATTAGCTCGAAAATAAAAAAAGATGGCTCATACGGCCCACTCACATGGGATGGGGCAGATTTTTCCATCGCAACGCTGCATGACATCCCAACACACGTACAATTAAAAAAAGGCGACTCCATTGTTACCAGTGCTTATTCATTGACTTTCCCTGAGAATATCATGATTGGAACCGTTGAAAGTTTTGAACGAAAATCAGGGGAGTATTTTTATACTGTCAAAGTAAAACTATCTACTGAATTTAAAAAATTAAGTCATGTTTATATTGTTACCAATAAACTGAAAACAGAACAGGAAGATCTGGAAAAGAGATCAGAAACAGATAGTAAAGAATAAAAGCCCCACCTAACCTCCCCGAAGGGGAGGAACTGCTCCCCGCTAAGCCTTCTGCTTAGCCTGTGTGTTGGTTCTTCTCCCCTTCGGGGAGGCCGGGAGGGGCTGAAATAACAAACAACGTGTTAAACGAAATTTTAAAAAATATTTATCGTTACGCCATACTTGTGGGCGTGCAGGTCCTCATCATAAATAATATTGAATTGGGGAGATTTATTAATCCTTTTATTTACGTATTGTTTATTATCGGATTACCTTTTGAAACACCCAAATGGTTATTATTGGTAAGCGCATTTATAATGGGTATTACTGTTGATATGTTTGACGATACCGCAGGAATGCATGCCGCTGCATGTGTTTTTATTGCCTACATAAGACCAACGGTGCTAAAACTATTTTCCCCCCGTGATGGTTATGAATTCGGCACTCAGCCAAGTATCCAATATTTGGGAGTGCCCTGGTTTCTTTCTTACTCCACGATTTTAATTGTACTGCACCATCTTGTATTGTTTTATATTGAGGTATTTCGATTTTCCGAATTTTTCTCAACCTTCTTAAGAGTTATTATCAGCTCTGCATTCACGGTACTATTGGTAGTTATCAGCCAGTACCTGTTTCATCGTAAAAAAGAACAAGCATGAACCTGCTTTCCGACAGAAAATATGTTATAATGGGGGTTATTATACTAGTTGGATTAATCTATATTTCCCGACTTTTTTACATCCAGGTAATTGACGACAGCTATAAATTAGATGCGCGCAATCAGGCATTTCGTTATACTACTGAATTCCCGGTACGGGGTTATGTTTACGATAGAAATAATAAACTGCTTGTTTTTAACGAAGCCGCATACGATTTAATGGTTTTGCCTAAGGAAATCAAACATCTTGACACTACTGATTTTTGTAATCTGCTCGGAATTACCAAAGATGTATTTTTAAGAAAGATGTTAAAAGCCATACAGGCACCCAATTCGCCTCGCAAACAATCGATTTTTGAAAAACAATTATCACCCAGGGATTACGCCTCTTTACAAGAGCGGCTTTACCGTTTTCCAGGATTTTATGTGCAATCCCGCACACTTAGAAAATACCCGAAGAAAATTGCAGCACACATGTTAGGTTATATCGGCGAAGCTGACAAAGCAACCACTGAAAAAGATCCTTACTATAATGAAGGAGATTACCTGGGAATCAGTGGTATTGAAAAAACATACGAAAAAGCCCTGCGTGGTAAAAAAGGATTGCACATCATGATGGTGGATGTAAACAATCGGGAAAAAGGAAGTTATATGAATGGCTTGTATGATACAATGGCTATTCCGGGTAAACCTCTTACTTCCACAATTGATGCAGATCTGCAAGAATATGCTGAATTGCTGATGCAAAATAAAATTGGCAGTGTAGTAGCAATTGAGCCAGGTACAGGTGAGATTTTGGCAATAGTTACCAGCCCAACGTATGACCCTAACTTATTTGTAGGAAGAGTACGGAACAAAAATTTCGTTGAGTTATCTCAGGATAGTATTGGTAAACCCTTGTTTAATCGTTCTACGATGGCTTCTTATCCTCCGGGCTCTACTTTTAAATTAATTATGTCGCTAATTGGGTTGAACGAAGGTGTATTAACAGCATCAACGCGCTACCCATGCTCAAGAGGTTATGCGCCACTAGGAGGCCACCCTAAATGCCACGCGCATCCTTCGCCGCAGGATTTAACCGGCGCAATTGGAACATCATGCAACTCTTATTTTTCGTATGTTTTTAAAAGTGTAATTGATGATAAAAAATATCATGATACCTATAAAGCCTATGCTAATTGGCGCAATATCGCTATGAGCTTCTGCCTGGGGACAAAAACCGGATCGGATCTGGCAAATGAATTAAGAGGAAATGTACCAAGTATAAAGTATTACGATAAGGTATTTGGCAAAGGTTCATGGAAAGCCAGCACCGTTATTTCTCTGGGCATTGGTCAGGCCGAAATGGGGATTACCCCTTTGCAAAATGCTAACCTGGTTACAATTATCGCCAACAAAGGATGGTATTATACCCCGCACATTGTGAAAGCAATTGGCGGCAATCCCAATGACACGTTATTGAATCGCTTCAAAATAAAACACAATACCATGATTACAGATACCGCTATTTACAACGTTGTAATAAGAGGTATGGCGAAAGCCGTAGAAGGCGGAACAGCGGGAGCTCTTAAAATTGAAGGAATACCCTACGGTGCAAAAACGGGTACTGCGCAAAACCCTCACGGAAAAGATCATTCGGTATTTGTATGCTTTGCCCCACTTGAAAATCCGAAAATTGCGGTTGGAATATTAATTGAAAACGCCGGTTTTGGCTCTACCTGGGCAGGACCAATTGCACGATTGATGATGGAGAAGTATTTAAAAGGAAAGATTACCAGACCTGATTTAGAAAAAAGAATGATAGAAGGCGATTTGATTCATAAACCAAAAACAAAACCCGTTGAGACAAAAAAACGCCGCTAATATTTTTCATAATATTGACTGGATTACAGTGATGATCTACCTCGTGCTGGTAATAGTTGGGTGGATGAATATTTACGCAGCCGTATATAATGAAGAGCATTATGTAATTACCGACACCTCCCAAAAATACGGGAAACAGCTGATTTGGATTATTACGTCCATATTACTGGCTTTTATTATCTTGATTATTGATGAAAATTTTTATACCGCTTTCGCATATTTTATTTTCGGTGCTTTTTTGCTTGCTAATATTGCCGTTCCATTTCTTGGTCGGGAAGTAAAGGGAAGCCGCTCCTGGTTCAGGTTTGGAGATTTTGGAATTCAACCCGCTGAATTTATGAAATTTGCTGCAAACCTCGCCCTGGCAAAGTTTTTAAGTAATCAAAATATAAAAATTACCGATTATAAAAACACACTCGTAACACTTCTGATCATTGGCATACCGTTGATTGTTATAAAGGTTTTGCAAGATGAAACTGGCCTGGCGATTGTGTTTGTTGCTTTTATTTTTTCGTTATACCGCGAAGGGTTGTCTGTAAACTACCTATTACTAGGATTTCTGGCGATAATATTATTTATTCTTGCGCTTTTAATCAACAATTTTTTTTTATTTGGTTTCATTATTGTTTTGTGTGTATTAGCCGTTTTATTTGTAAAACGTAACCGTAAAAGTTTATTTGTCATCGCTACGGTCGGGCTGATTGCCTGTAGTATGGTGAAGGGCACCAGTACGATATACGAACACATGGAACCACATCAAAAAGTACGTATTGATGTATTATTGGGCCGCGGAACAGTCGATTTAAAAAAAGAAGGCTATAATGTGAATCAGGCAAAAATAGCCATTGGATCGGGAGGTTTTTGGGGTAAAGGGTATTTACAAGGGACACAAACAAAATATGATTTTGTCCCGGAGCAGGATACCGATTTTATTTTTTGCACGGTGGGTGAAGAATGGGGCTTTGTAGGCAGTGCCTTTGTTATTCTATTGGAACTTACCTTAATTTTGAGGTTGATATTTATGTCGGAACGGCAACGTTCTCCATTTAGTCGTATTTATGGTTATGGCGTTGCATCTGTATTGTTTTTTCACTTAACTGTAAACATTGGCATGACCATAGGGCTCTCACCGGTAATAGGAATTCCACTACCTTTTTTTAGTTATGGCGGCTCTTCGTTGTGGTCATTTACAATATTGTTGTTTATTTTTATAAAATTAGATTCGCACCGATTACAGATTTTGAGATAATGGAAATAAAAGACGTAAGTTACTACTCTAATAAAAGGCGGGAAATGCTACCGTTCATTCCTTTCTCAGCAAAAAAAATATTAGAAATTGGATGTGGTAAAGGTCATTTTTGTGAGCAATTAATAGGGAAAGACACTGAAATATGGGGTGTAGAGCCCGATCGCATTTCTGCTGAAATTGCTGCTAAAATTCTTTATAAAGTAATAAACGGGAAAATAGATGATGCTATAAGCCTGCTGCCGGACAACTATTTTGATGCTATTATTCTTAACGACGTTCTTGAACATTTATTATTTCCCTGGGATGACTTAAAGGTTCTAAAATCAAAGCTTTCAGACGATGGCGTTATTGTGTGTTCAATTCCAAACGTACGTTATATTAAAAACCTTTACCATATATTAATAAGTAAAAATTGGGAATATACGGAGTCGGGTATCCTTGATTCTACTCATTTTCGGTTCTTCACAAAAAAAAGTATTGCCTCTTTATTCAGTAAAAGCGGGTATTCTATTGAAAAAATAAAAGGAATAAATAAAACAAAGTCTGTCAAATACCAATTATTTGCTGTGCTTATCAATATTTTGTTCTTTTTTAACCATTTCGATACGCTTTATCTTCAATATGCTCTGAGGGCGAAAAAGAAATAAACGGAAGCAGAAGCAATTAAAAATATTTTATCAAATCTGTTGTATGTTAATTTTTTTTTGTACTATTGTAATACGTTTCAGCTGTTATAAATTCTTATAACAAATCAAATCACAGTATTTCTATCAAAACAACATTACTGAAAAACATCTTATTTATTAGTCTATCCCAATTGATCAATTAGCCCAATTGATCTCCATTAATTAAACAAAAACACACATGTACGACATTATTGAATTAAACAACAAACTTGTTGGTGAGCTTAAAGAAATTGCTAAAAACCTGAACATTCCCAAGTACGAAGCATTAAAGAAACAAGAGCTTATTTTCAAAATCCTCGACCTCCAAGCCATTGCACCACCTGCTCCAGAACAAAAACACATTATTAGCAACAAAGAAGACCATAAAATATTACGTCCCCGTAAAGTGCGTTTAGATAATATTGATACTGAATCAAAAACAAAAGAAACAGATGCTTCCTCGTTTTTTCATGATGAAGATTTTCATCATGATATTCATAAAACAGAAGAAATAAATAAGGAAGAAAACAGTGCGGTAGAAATTACATCAAACACCTCCCAACCTATAGTAATCAATACTTTTAGTCGTGAGGATTCCGGAAACACTTCTGAACAAGCACCCGAAAACACAGCGGAGCACATCTCTGAAAATACAACCGAACATATTGCCGAACAAACCAACGAAACTCATGGTCTTGAACGAAGAGATAACCAAAACCGTAATCGTTATAATCAAAGGCAACAAGATCTCTATAATTTCGATGGCATAGTGGTGAGCGAAGGGGTATTGGAAACGATGCCTGACGGGTATGGGTTTTTACGCTCATCCGATTATAATTATTTAACTTCTCCCGATGATATTTATGTTTCACAATCACAAATAAAATTATTTGGTTTAAAAACCGGTGACACGGTTCGTGGAAGTATTCGTCCACCAAAGGAAGGAGAGAAATATTTCCCTTTAATTAAGGTCGAAAAAATTAACGGACGGGAACCCGCTTTTGTTCGTGACCGCGTGCCTTTTGATTATTTGACTCCACTTTTCCCGTATGAGAAATTTAATTTAACCGGTCATCCTCAGCAAAATCTATCATCGCGTATTGTTGATTTGATTACGCCAATTGGAAAAGGTCAACGTGCGCTTATTGTAGCACAACCAAAAACAGGTAAAACAGTTTTATTAAAAGATATTGCAAATGCTATTGCTGCAAACCATCCTGAAACGTATTTGATTATTTTATTAATTGACGAACGTCCGGAAGAGGTTACAGACATGGCACGTAGTGTAAAGGCAGAGGTTATTGCTTCCACATTTGATGAGCCAGCCGACCGTCACGTAAAAATTGCAAACATTGTTTTGGAAAAAGCAAAACGAATGGTAGAATGCGGACACGATGTTTGCATATTATTAGATTCAATCACCCGTTTAGCCCGGGCGTATAATACAGTACAACCGGCATCAGGTAAAGTGTTGAGTGGTGGTGTGGATGCCAATGCTTTACATAAACCTAAACGCTTTTTCGGAGCCGCCCGCAAAGTTGAAGGTGGAGGATCGCTTACTATCATTGCAACAGCACTTACCGAGACCGGTTCAAAAATGGATGAAGTTATCTTTGAAGAATTCAAAGGTACCGGTAATTCCGAAATTCAGCTCGACCGTAAAATAGCAAACAAACGAATTTATCCGGCTATTGATATTGTTGCATCAAGCACCCGAAGAGATGATTTATTGGTGGATAAAGAAACGCTGCAACGCGTTTGGATTCTGCGCAAACACTTATCAGATATGAATCCTGTGGAGGCTATGGAATTTATGAGGGATCGTATTAAAAACACTCAAACCAACGAAGAGTTTTTAATTTCAATGAATGGGTAATTTTGATGTGCTGATTGATCGATGTGCTGATGAGTTGATGTGACGATTTGCTGATGTGCTGATGTGCTGATGTGCTGATGAGTTGATGTGTTGATGTGCGGATGTGCTGATGTGCTGATGTGACGATTTGCTGATGTGCGGATGTATAATTGTCGGGTAACTCGGGCGGGTTTCCCCGCCTTTGTCCCCTAAGAACCGTACTTG
>JAVHPR010000299.1:0-11273 GCA_036170695.1 Bacteroidia bacterium | reverse complement strand
AGATCGTTTTTTTGTGAATCAAATGTCGCCTATGCTATGTAGTTATTAGTATAATCAAAGAGTTTTTATTACCAATTATTAATTTAAAACATGTTTAATTATGAAAAGTTTAATTAGAAAAAAAGAAGTAGAGTCAGCAGCAAAAGTTGCTCAATGTTGTGCTAAAATTTCAAAAACCGTAGCAGGTTGCCACGATTAACAAATTGGGCATTTTAAAAGAGTGCTGAATAAAACAGCACTCTTTTTTTAGTATCAAAATAATTATATTATACCATGTACTTCTCAAAACACAACATCTTTTCCAAAATAAAGGATTCTGAAAATTCCTTTATTGTTAACCTTCTAACAGGCAATGCCGATATTGTTAGTCCTGATTTTGCCGATTTAATTAGTAATGTTAAAAATAACAAACCGATTGAAAATACTGATTTTATAAATGAATTAGTTGAAAAAGGTTATTTAGCAGATAAAGACAAGGAAGAAAAGCTGTTTAAGAGCAAGTATCTAGATTTCATTGATAGCCGTGATGACGATGAAATACAGTTGTTTTTTGTTCCTAATTATCTTTGCAACTTTGCGTGTTCTTACTGTTACCAGGATGAATATGCTCCAACAAAAGGTATATTAACGAACGAAATAATTGATTCATTCTTCGCTTACATTCAAAAAGAATTTGCTGGTAAACGCAAATATATAACCGTTTTTGGAGGAGAACCATTACTAAATACACCCAAACAAAAAGAATTAATAAGCTATTTAATTCAACAAGCAAATACTTTTCAAATCGATGTTTGCTTTGTTACTAATGGTTATACCCTTGTAGATTATATCGAAATTTTAAAACCAGGTCGTGTTCGTGAAATCCAAATAACGCTGGATGGGACGGCCGAAGTTCATAATTCACGCAGATTCTTAAAAGGAGGAACTGCAACTTTTGATAAAATTGTGGAAGGTGTTGATGCCTGCATTTCCAACAAATTAACCGTTAATTTAAGAATGGTAATTGATAAAGAAAATATCACCAACCTTCCGGAATTAGCTCGTTTTGCAATTGATAAAGGCTGGACTTCAAGTTCATATTTCAAGACACAGATTGGTCGTAATTATGAATTACACCATTGCCAATCGGCAACGAGTAAACTTTTTAGTCGCATTTCTTTGTATGAAAATTTATATACGCTTACTCAACAATATTCTCATATTTTAGAGTTTTATAAACCCGCTTATTCCATATCAAAATTCCTTTCGGAAAATGGCTCGTTGCCAGAACCATTGTTTGATTCCTGTCCTGCATGTAAAACCGAATGGGCTTTTGATTATACCGGAACCATTTATCCATGTACAGCAACGGTAGGAAAATCTAATGAAGCATTAGGCACATTTTATCCTGAAATAAAATTAGAAAAAAAACTTGCTAGTACCTGGGAAATGCGTGATGTCGTATCGATTCCCGAATGCAAAGGATGTAATCTACAATTGGCTTGTGGTGGTGGATGTGGATCGGTTGCAAAAAACCAGAATGGTTCAGTATGTTCTACTGATTGCCGTCCTATAAAAGATTTGCTTGAATTAGGCTTCGCAGCTTATATTGATGAGCCACAAATAAAATCGATATAAAAATTAAAAAAAATAGGGACCAAATGAAATTCAAAATTGCTACACTCTAAGCGATTCAAAAAATATTCAAATCATGAAAACGATATCAACATCTGAATTTGAAAAAGAAGTTTTACAAGGCGGGAAAGTTGTTGTTGACTTCTATTCAACAGAATGTGCTCCATGCGAAGCATTGGCTCCGAAATTCGATAGCTGCGCTGAAATTTATGGAAGCGACATCAAGTTTATAAAAATATTTCGCCAGGAAAATCGCGAATTAGCTACAAAGTTCGATGTAAGGAGTTCACCTACCGTTTTATTTTTCGACAATGGTAAACAAGTTGGGTCATTATTGACTGGTGGAATAAAACGATCAGATTTAATGGCAAATCTTGACTCCATGATTTCGTATGAACGAGCAAATGAAATAAAGTCAAAAATCAAAAAAACGGAATCGTATTACGATACGGTCATTCTTGGTGGCGGACCTGCAGGATTAGCGGCCGCAATTTACCTGGGACAGGCAAAAGTTAAAACAGCATTAATTGATCGGGCTCTTCCCGGAGGACAAGTATCTACCACACATAAGGTTTCGAACTATCCTGGATTTATTGACCCCGTGGACGGCTATATGCTTTCGCACAATATGAGCGAACAAGCAAAAAAAACGGGAGTAGAATTCAAATCTGCGGTTGATATTACTTCGGTTGATTTAAAAGCAAAAACTATTTTAGTTGACGAAATTGAAACAGTCCATTTCAATTATTTGATTTTAGCAACCGGAGCATCGCCACGTCCACTTGGTATTGATGGTGAAAAAGAATATAAAGGTCATGGTGTTTCATATTGTGCTACCTGTGATGCAAAATATTTTCAAGACAAAGAAGTAATTGTTATTGGCGGCGGGAACTCAGCAATTGAAGAGTCCGATTTTATCTCAAAATTTGCGTCCAAAATCACTGTTGTTCATCAATTTGATAAGCTCCAAGCTAATAAAGAAGCACAAGAAAAAGCATTTGCAAATCCGAAGATTAATTTCCTTTTCGAATGCGAACCACGTGCTTTCATAAAGGCAGGAGATAAAATGTCGGTAAGTATCGAAAATCTAAAAACTAAGCAAATGGATAGTATTTCAGCTGACGGAGTATTTGTTTTTGTTGGAATGAAACCCAATCTTGAACTGTTTAAAAATCAATTTGAAACGGATCAATGGGGATATTTGAAAGTATCTGAGGATATGGAAACTTCGGTATCCGGAGTATATTCTGTAGGAGATATCAATAGCAAGAAGTTTCGCCAAATAACAACTGCTGTCGCCGATGGAACTATTGCCGCAATTGCGATTTCAAGAATTTAAATAAGGTCAATACCACGATATTTTGAGATGACAAATACGAACCTTTGACAATTCAATTATCTTTTCACGTATTGTTCCTGATAATATTTTTTATAATCTCCGGAAGTAACATTGTTCAGCCACTCTTCATTAGTGAGATACCAATCAACAGTTTTTTCTAAACCTTGTTCAAATTGTAAAGAGGGTGTCCATCCTAATTCACGTTGCAGTTTTGTTGAATCAATTGCATAGCGCAAATCATGACCAGCACGATCTTTTACATAAGTAATCAATTTTGCTGATTCCCCTTCAGCACGGTTTAATTTCTTATCCATAATCTTACAAAGCAAATGAATCAGATCAATATTGGTCCATTCATTATGTCCACCAATATTGTATGTTGTACCGGCTTTTGCATTGTGAAAAATTAAATCAATAGCACGTGCATGATCCTCCACCCACAGCCAATCGCGTATGTTTTCCCCCTTTCCATAGATAGGAATTGGTTTATTATTTTTGATATTATAAATTGAAAGAGGAATTAATTTCTCAGGAAAATGAAAACTTCCATAATTATTTGAGCAATTTGAAATTACAACATCCAAACTGTAGGTATCGTGATAGGCTCTTACAAAATGATCGGAGCTGGCTTTTGAAGCTGAATACGGACTATGAGGATCATACCCTGTTGTTTCAGTAAACATACCTGTTTCACCTAAGCTTCCATAAACTTCATCGGTAGATACGTGATAAAAACGCAGCCCCTCCCCTGCCGATCCGGAAGTGGAGGAACCCGGCAATCCATTTGCTTTTGCTGCATTCAATAAATTTACTGTACCGATAACATTCGTCATTACAAATTCTAAAGGATTGCTGATACTGCGATCCACGTGACTTTCGGCTGCAAGATGAATTACCCCATCAAATTTCCGCTCGGCAAATAATTCATTAATAAATGCTGCATCAACTATATCACCTTTTATGAATTCGTAATTTGGTTTCTTTTCAATGTCCCTAAGATTGGCCAGATTACCGGCATAGGTGAGTTTATCTAAATTCACAATCTGGTAGTTTGGATATTTATTTACAAATAACCTAACAACATGTGAACCGATGAAGCCTGCACCACCGGTGATAAGAATTTTTTTATTTTTCATGTTTTTAATCCCCCCTGCCCCCCTTTAAAAGGGGGAATTGTTCTAATTAAAATTTTCTGTTCTTTATAAAATTTCCTATGCCAATCTAACTCTTTCTGTCTTTTTTCCTTAATGCGTAAATGCGTTCAATGATATCTACCACCTTTAATCCTTCCATTGCATTAGTAGTAATGGTGGTTCTTTCCTTTAATGTATCAATTACATTTTTAAAAATGTAGCTATGATTGTTTGCCGAACCTTTGTATGCACCGTAATCATTGGCTGCATTGGTTTGTGCCAGTTCAGGCAGGATATAATCTTTAATATGGCAATATTCCACTTTATCCATATACTGACCACCAACTTTTACACTTCCTTTACTTCCAATAATAGTTATACTGCTTTCGAGATTAGTATCCCAGACAGAAGTAGAGTAGTTAATACAGCCCATTCCACCGTTAACGAAATTAAAGTTGACATAGCCACTATCTTCAAATTCAGTTAAATTAGAATGACTAAAATCTTTAAACTTGGCTTGAATATCCTGCAAATCGCCAAAGAGCCAATATAATATATCAATGAAATGGGAGAATTGAGTGAATAGTGTTCCGCCATCTAAATTTTGGGTGCCTTTCCAATCCTCTTTTTTATAATAGCGTTCATCACGATTCCAGTAGCAATTTAGCTGCACCATAAATATATCGCCAATAATTTTATTTTCAATTATCTCCTTTAACCATACAGAAGGCGGAGAATAACGATTTTGCATTACGCAAAACACAGTTTTGTGCATTTGTAATGCTTTGAAAATAATAGCTTCACAATCAGCTTTTGTGAGTGCCAATGGCTTTTCACAAATGATATTTTTCTTTGCGTCCAAAGCTTTCAATGAATGCTGGGCATGTAACCCGTTTGGGGTACATACGCATATTACATCTACTTCGGGATGAGCAATAATTGTTTCGTCTATTGAGGTATAAAAGTTTTCTTTTAAATCAGTTAAGCCTAATTGATTTTTTGATGCAATATCGCATACAGCAATCAATTCGGCTTCTTCGTTACGGCGAATCATCTCTGCATGACGTTTACCTATATGCCCCTGCCCTATTACTGCAAATTTTATTTTAGTCATATTTTAATATGTTAACCCCTCCTATCCTCCCCAAAGGGGAGGAACTACCAGCCTCAATGCCACTAATATTGGCTTGTGTGGTGGTTTCACCCTCCCTTTGGGAGGGTTGGGGTGGGCTTATTGTTCTATTTTTGTAACAACGTTATTCTCCAGTTTATATTTTTCTTTGCTTTCCTTACAAATGGCAATATTATTTAAATCGAATGTTAAACGATGTCCGTATTCGCTTATCCAGCCTTTTTGCTTGGCCGGATTACCAATCCAGAACGAATAGGGAGGGATATTTTTTGTAACAACAGCACCAGCTCCAATAAAAGCATATTCCCCAATATCATGCCCGCAAACGATAGTTGCATTCGCTCCTATTGACGCTCCTTTGCCAACATGAGTTTTTAAAAATTCGTTTTTGCGACTGATAGCACTGCGTGGATTCATGACATTTGTAAATACTATTGATGGTCCCAGAAAAACATCATCATCGCAAGTGACACCGGTATATATCGAAACATTATTTTGCACTTTCACATTTCTGCCTAAAACAACATGTGGCGAAATAACTACATTCTGACCCAGTGTGCAATTTTCTCCCACCATACAATTTGCCATCAGGTGTGAAAAGTGCCATATTTTTGTGCCCTTTCCAATTATACAACCATCATCAATTATCGACGTTGAATGTGCGAAAAAAATTTGTCCCATTGAGTGAAATTAAGAAATACAAAAGTAGGAATTTACTTGAATATAAGGGAGGTG
Source organism: Bacteroidia bacterium (assembly GCA_036170695.1). Lineage (GTDB taxonomy): Bacteria > Bacteroidota > Bacteroidia > 2-12-FULL-35-15 > 2-12-FULL-35-15 > 2-12-FULL-35-15. Next base: position 5,320 of record JAVHPR010000299.1, on the reverse strand, counting down.
TACGACAAAAATCCCATTTTCATAATTTTAGAAGCCATCGCACATATTTCGACAGGCCTCAATATGACTCGCGCGAGGTCAGTCTGAGCTTGTCGAAGACCTTGGGGAGACATTTATGTTTGAAAGTTCCATAACGTAATGACATTGCCTTATGGTTTGCAAAAAAGGATTTCTACATTGGCAGATAAACGACTTTTTTCGTTTCAAAAAACTCTTCAGAAAAAAAATCTTTCAAATCGTAGAATACTACGTACTTTTTAAACATCTGAAATTCTTCGGTAAGGTCACCACCTTTTAAAAACAAAATGCCATTAGGTAAACTATTAAACTGTTTTTTACTGATTTTGTTTTGCACCCATCCATAAAAAACTGAAGATTCAGTTACAGCGCGACTGATCACAAATTCAAATTTCTCTTTTACCTCTTCAGCTCTTTTTTGTTCTGCTCTTACATTTTTTAATCCGAGAGCTGAAGCTACTTCATTCACCACTTTAATTTTTTTTCCAATGGAGTCAACTAAATAAAAATTACATTCAGGAAAAAGTATTGCCAATGGGATACCAGGGAATCCTCCTCCACATCCAACATCCATTATTGAAGTTTTGGGTTTAAAGTGAATTACTTTAGCTATCCCAAGTGAATGAAGAACATGTCGTTCATAGAGTAAATCAATATCCTTGCGGGAAATTACATTTATTTGCGAGTTCCAATGTTCATACAAGCTTTGCAGGGATGCAAACTGTTGTTGTTGTATTTCAGAAAGATTTGGGAAATATTTTGTGATAAGAGCATTCTCCATTGGCATTTAAACAATTAAACAATTTATCAATTTAACAATAGGCAATTAGAAGAGTTCTTATACAATCCGAATAGCCATTATCCATTGCAGAAGCATAATTGAGTAGGGTTCATTGAACTAAATTTTCCCTTCGGAGTTTTTTAAAATATTTGCTAAAAATTCACGTGCACGAAATAACTGAGCTTTAACAGTTCCCAGTGGTAATTCAAGTTTAGATGCAATTTCTTCGTAAGAAAGTTCATCGAAATAACGCAACTCAACTAATACCCGATAACGAGGTTTTAATTTTTCAACAATATCGCGCATGTGTTTTACCTTTTGCATTTTCACCATGCGCTCTTCGGGATTTAAACTATCTGCTTTAATTTCCATGCTCATTTCAGCACCTTCGCTATTTTCAAATTTTTTGTCGATGGAAAACATTACCATTTTTTTTCGGCGAATAAAATCAATGCAATTGTTGGATGCAATCTTAAACAACCAGGTACTAAAGGCATAAGTGGGTGTATATTGACTTAACCTTTTGAAGGCCTTACCAAAAGCTTCTATGGTCAAATCATCCGCATCATCCTTGTTGTTAACCATTTTGAGCAGCATAAAATAAACCGAATCGCGGTAACGCTCCATAAGTTCTGCATAAGCCTTTTGATCATTTTTATCAAGCGCAGCCCTGATTAAATTATAATCGTACACGGCTTTGACCGATAAATTTGTGTCAAATTCTAATTTATCCATTTGTTGTTTTCCATTTATTTTTTCCAATAAAAATGTTTGATATCGAAATCATTGGATATATTATTAATAATACTAACTCCATTACCGGTAAAAAGAATAATAAATCTTTTTCAGACAACAAATTCATTGATTTGTTAAAGATAATAATTTGAATTAATAAGCGCAAAGCAAAAAGTGAGAATATAATAATTGGTTCAAACTGAAAAATCAGTAATGCAATAAATGCAGAGAAAAATAAATACTGGCTGAATCGAAACATTGTCAATAATAATTTACTTTTAGCATTATAATGTCCAAATGTTAATGCTTCACGGCTTTTTTTAGTTCTCCATTCCTTAAATGTTTTTTTTACGCGCGAAATAGTATAACTGTCAATACTAACTTCTATTTTGGAATTATGTTTTGTTGCAGCTTCATTCACAAACAAATCATCATCACCAGCTTCGATATGATAATGAGAAGCAAAGCCTTTCATTTTGAAAAACAAGGATTTTTTATATGCAAGATTCCGTCCGGTACCCATATATGTTCTGCCAGCCAAAGCAAATGACAAATATTGAAGTGCGATTAAAAAAGTATCAAAACGAATAATTTTATTTAAAAATCCTGCCTGTCTTTCAAATGCACCATAACCCAGAACAATCTCAGTTTCAGAGTTAAAATGCTGCATCATATTTTTGATCCAATTTTTACTGTTAGGTTTACAACCTGCATTGGTAAACAACAAATGCTCATGCTTCGCACCTTTAATACCCATCATTAATGCTACCTTCTTACCATGTGAGTGGTTTTTGCTTTCTTGAATCGTACAGACTTTCAGATTGGAATATTTTTTTTCTAACTCTTTTAATATGTCAGGTGTATTGTCAGTAGAGCAATCGTTTACAACTACTACTTCAAACTCCGGATAATCCTGTTCGAAAATGAAGTGTAAAAAATCAATGAGATTATCTTCTTCATTTCTGGCGCAAACGATAATTGATGCAGGAGGTGTATTAGCATTCAATTCCGATTTTTTATAAAATGCCAGTCTTCTGAAAAAGAATAAATAATACCAAAGTTGTACTATTAATGCCAATGCAAATGCAGCAAAAATAACCAGCCCTACAGAAAATGTTGTAAATGAAATCATAGTCGATATTAGAAATTACTAATATTGACAAAAATAGACTGAACTGGTCTATGCTAATATATTATCTTTGGCAGAATTTAAACAAAGTAATTAACAATTCAGGATACTAATAACGAATCATTACGAATTTACAAAATATGTAGGTGTTAAATTTGCCTAATTTATTTTTGGTAAATTGTAAAATTAAATACGAATACGGGATATTTTTATGAAGTTTAACATTTCTCATACCGATATAAAAAGTAAAGCCAGAGCAGGCGAAATCATTACAGATCACGGCACTATTCAAACCCCGATATTTATGCCTGTGGGTACTGCAGGTACTGTAAAAGCTGTCCATCAGCGGGAGTTGAAAAATGATATTAAAGCACAAATTATTTTAGGAAATACCTACCATTTATATTTGCGTCCGGGGCTTGATATAATTGAACAAGCTGGAGGTTTGCACAAATTTAACGGATGGGACAGACCAATATTAACGGATAGCGGAGGCTATCAGGTTTATTCATTATCCAATCAGCGTAAGTTAACTGAGGAAGGTGCTAAATTCACTTCTCATATTGATGGAAGCAAACATTTTTTTAGTCCGGAAGGTGTAATGGACATTCAGCGCGTTATTGGGGCTGATATTATGATGGCATTTGATGAATGCACGCCCTATCCCTGTGATTACGATTATGCAAGAAAATCACTTGACATGACTCATCGCTGGTTAAAACGATGCTGTACGCGTTTTGATGAAACCGAAGGTAAATATGGTTTTTCTCAAACCCTCTTTCCTATTGTACAAGGAAGTGTTTATAAAGATTTAAGAAAAAAAGCAGCAGAATTTATTGCAGAGCAGAATCGTGAGGGAAATGCAATTGGAGGTTTATCTGTTGGAGAGCCTGCCGAAGAAATGTATGCGATGACTGAAGTTGTATGCGATATTTTGCCAGCCGATAAACCGCGCTATTTAATGGGTGTTGGCACTCCTATAAATATTTTAGAAAGCATTGCATTAGGTATTGATATGATGGATTGTGTATTACCTACCCGTAATGCCCGTCACGGTTTATTATATACTCAAAATGGAATGATCAACATAAAAAATGAAAAATGGAAAAATGATTTTTCAGTTTTGGATGAAAATGGTACATCTTATGTTGACAAAGAATATTCAAAAGCATACCTTCGTCATTTAGTACATTCGCAGGAATTATTAGGTGCGCAAATTTCAAGCATTCATAATTTGGCTTTTTATTTGTGGCTGGTTGGAGAAGCCCGAAATCAAATTATTGCAGGGACATTCAGAGAATGGAAAGATAAAATGGTGAAGCAGATGAATTGCAGACTTTAAGTAGATGTTAGACTTGAGATGTGAGATATGAGATCGGTGGTTTCTCTATTCTCAAGTCTCATATCTCAATACTAAACAAATGAAAATATTAGACAGATATATAATTAGAAAATTTTTGGGGACATTTTTTTTCTCAATGGCACTCATCATTTTGATTGTGGTGGTGTTTGATATTTCAGAAAAAATTGATGACTTTATTGCTAAGGAAGCTCCACTAAAAGCAATCATTTTTGACTTTTATTTTAATTTCATTCCTTATTTTGTAAATCTTTTTAGTCCTCTTTTTACATTTATTGCGGTTATTTTGTTCACATCACAGATGGCTACACGTACCGAAATTGTTGCTATTTTAAGCAGTGGAGTCAGTTATCGCCGATTGCTTTTGCCTTATATGCTTTCAGCTATTGTTATCGCTGTTTTGTCCTTGTATCTTAATAATTTTGTGATACCTAAAGCAACAAAAAAACGCATTGCATTTGAAGATAAATACATCAGGAATGAATTTTATAACCGCAACAGAAATATTCACATGCAGCTTTCTCCTGGGAACTATATTTATTTGGAAGGGTATGGAACAACTGATAATACAGGGTATAAATTTTCCATTGAAAAATTCAGCAATGGTCAGTTAGATTATAAATTAATGGCTGAAACAATCAAATGGGATAGCGTTAAAAAAAATTGGGCAGTAAATAATTATTACACCAGGGAAATCAAAGGAATGGAGGAATATATCAGAAGGGGTAAAAAACTGGATACTGTATTAGGGTTTACACCAAAAGAATTTGGGCGCAAGGATAATACTGTTGAAACAATGGATTATTATGAACTCAACTCTTATATTGACTCAGAACGATTGAAGGGCGCGGATAATATTGAGTTATATGAGATTGAAAAATACAGGCGGATCTCTTTTCCATTTGCTACATTTATTCTAACATTGATTGGAGTTTCCATTGCAAGCCGTAAAGTGCGCGGGGGAGTCGGAATGCACATTGGACTTGGTATTTTAATCAGCTTTACTTTTATACTTTTTATGCAGGTAAGCACCACCTTTGCCGCAGGAGGTTTGGTTTCTCCACTACTTGCCGTTTGGATCCCAAATTTCTTATTTAGCATTTTAGCTTTATATTTATTGAAAATAGCGCAGAAATAAGCTGATAGTTAAGAGTTAAAAGTTATGAGTTTTGAGTTGAAGGTTATGAATTGAAACTGCGGTTCTGAACTCTGCATTATTATCAATAAACACCACTCTTAACTCTTATTAATCGTTTAGTTATTTAGTATGTAAACATTTTCTAAGCTGCATATCTGA